>CAUABB010000044.1 GCA_958427155.1 uncultured Oscillospiraceae bacterium
TCAGATTTTCATAAACTCTGATTCCTCCGTTGCCTACAGGAGCCTGTGCCAGAAGACCGACTTTTATCGTAGGCTCTGCCGAAAGATGAAAGTATCTCATCATATAAAAGTTTACTCCGTCTACAGAATAGTGGAACGCAAAGTTGTTGCCAACTCTGCAAATTTGAAGCCAGGCCGTGTTGCTCTCCAGATTGCAACCGTTAGCATCATCGGAATCCCCTTTTGTCACCACACTTACAGCAGCATGTGTGCCAAAATCCGTTAGTTCAAAGCAACATTTCGCCCAGCAATTCTGGTCTTTCATGACCATAACAGAGGCAGAATCATATGTATCTTGAAAGGCATGGGATACTTTTACCTTAAGTACGAAATCCCCCTCCACTTCCGTATAATAATAGGGTGCGTTGCAAAGGGTCTCCGGAAGAATTCCCTCCTCGCATTCATCGTTATTGCCACAGAAGAAATCAGTCTGAGCCGGTGCCATAATCTCAATTCTGTCCTCGGTCTGCTTGACAGAACTTTCGTTTAACCACTTAAATTCCATCATATTCATCCTTCCGTTATAATATTCAAACGTATTATAACATCAGAATACTTCAAAATAAAGATATAATAACACCAAGAAAAAGCACTATTTACCCAAATTGCAGTTTTGACTAGGCGTACATCCATAAGTTTTCTTAAACTGACGGCTGAAATAGTTTACAGAATTAAATCCGCAAGCAAAACTGATTTCCTGAAGGGAAAGCGTTTTTTCGCTTAATAATCTGTGTGCAATTTGAAGTCGATATTGAATCAGTGCGTCAATCGGCGAACATCCCATATATTTATGAAAGCATCGGCCTGCCTCACTTCGACTGATATTTGCTGCCTTTGCAATATCCTCAAGTGTCACAGACCCGGCATAGTTTTCATAAATGTATGTCAACATCTTCTGAAGGCGAATTTGATTATTTATCTGTATACGTGTTACTTGCACTT
Source organism: uncultured Oscillospiraceae bacterium (assembly GCA_958427155.1). Taxonomy (GTDB): domain Bacteria; phylum Bacillota; class Clostridia; order Oscillospirales; family Ruminococcaceae; genus Metaruminococcus_A. Next base: position 982 of record CAUABB010000044.1, read on the forward strand.
TTGGAAGATCAGTAAAATTGCGAAATATATATTCAAATATACTGCTGATATTACGCTGAATCGTCAATTCATAGCACGCCTTTTTCTCGTTCATTTGCCTATAGATATCTTTGATTAAACAGTTTATCTCACTGTGGGAACCATCTCGATATCGAAAAACAATGAAAGGCAACGAATCACATTGAACAATAGGCAATATATATTTTTGATAAATGGCACTTGTTTCCGGAGCTACTACAGTACCGGAAAAGACAATATTAGGCATTGGATCTGGTACATCATCTGACAACTGTTCTATTCTGTGCAGTATATTTCCGTTGACAAATATACTATCACCCGCTTCCAATATGATGTGTTGCTCACCAACTTGGTAATCTAGAGTAGTGCATTCTGCTGTTGCAATCTCAAAATCAGGATGCCAATGTAAAGGTCCCGCCCAGTCGGGCAGAGTAACCAATTCATCGTGAAAATAAGTGATTGGAAATTCCACAGCATTGTGCGGTATATATTCTCTCAATTGATAATCGAGTATTATAGGCATATATTGATGCCCCCTTATAACTACTTATAACTATTAATTATTATATCAGTGCCTACCAAAGAATGCGGAAAAGGCGGCGAGGAGAACAAAATCTTCCTGCCGCCGCTGCTATTATATTAGGTAAATAAGTTCTAAATTTACAATTTCTGTTGCACGATTACAAATATTGTTTATCACTCCCACTCCACCGTTGCGGGCGGTTTGGTTGTTATGTCGTAAACAATTCGATTAACTCCTTTGACTTCGTTGACAATTCGACTGCTTACAACCGCCAAGACCTCGTAAGGAATCCGGGCAAAATCAGCCGTCATAAAATCAGTAGTTGTGACACCCCGGAGAGCTAACGTATAGTCATAAGTTCGTCCATCTCCCATAACGCCGACGGAACGCATATTAGTTAATACCGCAAAATACTGGTGAATTTCCCGGTCAAGTCCTGCTTTGGCAATTTCATCCCGGAAGATAAAATCTGCTTCCTGAAGTAGGGACACCTTTTCCGGCGTGATATCTCCGATAATCCGGATGGCAAGGCCAGGACCTGGAAACGGCTGGCGCCAGACCAGGTATTCCTTTAAACCGAGTTCCAGTCCCAGCTTTCGAACTTCGTCTTTGAACAGGGGACGAAGTGGCTCAATAATTTCTTTGAAATCAACGGTATCGGGGAGACCACCTACATTGTGATGGCTTTTGATGACCGCAGCATCTCCCACACCGGATTCAATGACATCGGGATAGATAGTGCCCTGAACCAGATAATCAACCTTCCCGATTTTTTTGGCTTCCTCTTCAAAAACCCGGATAAACTCTTCCCCAATAATTTTTCGTTTGGCTTCCGGATCGGAAACACCAGCGAGTTTTCCCAGAAAACGTTCCCCAGCGTTTACTCGAATGAAATTCATACCAGAACCTGCAAAAGCTGCTTCGACCTCGTCACCTTCATTTTTCCGCATCAGGCCATGATCAACAAAGATACAGGTGAGCTGATTCCCTACAGCCTTTGCAAGAAGAGCGGCTGCAACAGAAGAGTCAACCCCCCCTGACAGAGCCAGTAAAACCTTTCCATTTCCAACCTTTTCCCTGATAGAGCGGATAGAGGTTTCAGCGTAGTTTTCCATTGTCCAGTCACCGGTGCATCCGCAGACCCGATAAAGAAAATTACGAAGCATCTCAAGACCATTTTCGGTGTGAAGAACCTCTGGGTGAAACTGCATTCCGTAAAGGCCGCGTGAAGGGTTCTCCATTGCCGCTACGGGGCAATCAGCTGTATATGCTGATGAAGAGAAGCCCTCAGGGAGGCGCTCTATATAATCGGTATGGCTCATCCATGAAATTCCCTGAGCCGGCAATCCGCTGAAAAGTGCGCATTTAGTATCATAAGAAGTTTCCGTTTTTCCATATTCACTTGTAATAGCGGTTGAAACTTTACCACCAAGCAAATGAGCCATTAGCTGTGCGCCGTAACAGATGCCAAGAACCGGAATTTTAAGATTAAAAATTTCAGGTGAAATATGGGGAGAATCCTCCAGATAGACGCTGTTCGGACCTCCCGTAAAAATAATGCCAACAGGATTAATTTCCCTGATTTCTTTCAGAGATATTTTATAGGGTTTTACTTCGCAATAGACCCCGCATTCACGGACACGTCGGGCAATCAGCTGATTATACTGGCCGCCAAAGTCTAAAATCAGCACAGTCTGATGATTCAAAAAAACACCGCTTTCTTTGAGCTAAAATAATTTTTAAAACCTCAATGTTAAAAAGTTAAATTTCTTATTTTTTATAATATCATAAAATTGCTGCTTTTACAAGAAACCTGGCGCTGTTTTTCCTGCCTATAAATCGTTTCTTTCTGGATAAAATATTATCAAAACAGTGCAAAACGTTTTTTAAATTATCAAATTATAAAAGAAGGCGGTTTAGCGATGTCAAAACGGATGATTGCGGTTTTCTCTGTCTTTTGTCTGTTGATGTCTTTACTCAATGTTAGAATTGGAGTTTTAACATCCTCGGAAGAATTGAAGGAAACAGCAACAGGACAGAGAAGCTACACTCTGACAGTGGAAAATACGCGGGGACAGATTTATGACAGGAACTCTAAAAAATTGGTTAATACCAGTACTAAAACTGTTTCAGCAGTTCTACCTCAGCCAGAAACAGCAGCCGTGCTTCTGGATTCTGCCACATCGGAGCAGAGGAGTAACCTTTATGCAAACCTTCAAAAAGGACTTCCCTTTCTGACTGATGCACTTCCAAAAGAGATAGAGGTGGATGGCGTAACCTCTTTTGAGATTTCACAACGGTATGGCAAGGATCAAATTGCCGCTCATTTGATCGGTTATGTCAATAGTGAAGGAGAGGGTGTTACTGGGATAGAAAAGGCATACAATGACCTACTATCTGCCTCTGGTGAGGAGACGGAGGTATGTTATACCCTTAATGGATTGGGAACTGCGTTGAAAACTGGAGATTCTGATATTTTGAAAACCGGAGATGATAGTACAGGAGTGGTTTTAACCATTGATCGAGAGATACAGTCGGTTTGCGAAAACATTGGTGCAACGCTGATCCGTCAGGGCGCTGTTGTAGTGATGGAGCCCTCTACCGGAAAACTTTTGGCTTGTGCCAGTTTTCCAGAGTATGACCCAAACAATATCGCTGAGAGTTTGGAAGATGAGTCTGGCCCGCTTCTCAACCGATGCTTTTCTGCTTTTCCGGTTGGTTCCACTTTTAAAATTACGTTGGCCGCCGCTGCTCTTGATTCCGGGATAGAGCCTGACCTTTCTTATAATTGTACGGGACTGATTGACGTCAGCGGCCAGCCATTTCATTGCCACCTTCTTTCTGGACATGGACAAATTGACATGAAAAAGGCAATGGTAGAGTCCTGTAACACTTACTTTGTCAACTTAGGACTCCAATTAGGGGCGAGTAAAATTGTAGAATATGCTTCTAACTTGTCTTTCGGAAGGCAGGCAGAACTGGCGGACGGACTTTACACCAGTGCGGGAATTCTCCCTGGGGAAGAGGATCTTCCAAACCCAGCGGATATTGCTAATCTGAGCTTTGGACAGGGAAGGCTCCTTGCAACTCCGGTTCAGCTTTGCCAAATGATCTCTTCGGTTGTGTGTGGTGGGAAAACGCCAATTGCTCAATTGGTAGAGGGAATTACCAGAGATGGAGAAACACTAAGTGAGGTAAAACAATCCTCTGCGCCGATTTATTCAATGACGGAGGAGACGGCTGCGATTTTACGGGACTTTCTGGTGGCCTGCGTAGAGGAAAAGGATCAGATGATGGCAAAGCCCACCCGGGTTTCAGCTGCGGGTAAAACAGGTACGGCACAGACCGGCAGTTATGATGATGAAGGAAATGAAAAACTTGATGCATGGTTTGCTGGCTATTTCCCTGCCGATGACCCAAAATATGTTGTATCTGTTGTTGTAGAAGACGGAAAAACTGGAAACATGAGTGCGGGACCCGTATTTGCGGAAATCGCAGACCAGTTGACTCTTCTGGATGAGATTAAGGAGGAACAGAATCTCCGTTGACTTTTTATGAAAAAAATGTTAAACTGTCATTAATATTGAAACTGCTGTGAAAAGGTTAACCGATTGCCTGTCCAAATTCAGAGAAAAGCCGGTAGGTGAAAGGCTTTTTGGAGGGAATGGGAAGCCGCCTTGGAGCTGTGCGTGAAGAGCGTGCCGTCAACCTGCGTTAAAGGTGTGAAAGAGGAGCGTTTCCCTCAACGGAAGCACTCAAGCCGGGTGGTACCACGGAAACATCAGTCTTCGTCCCAGTAATTCTGCGGATGAAGGCTTTTTTGTTTTAGAAAGGCTGATACAGCAGTACACGACACTGAAAGGAATGTGAAAAATGGAGTGGACTTCACTCAACGATCTACGTGAGCAGTTTTTAAGTTTTTTTGAGTCAAAGCAACATACGAGACTTGCCAGTTTCCCTCTGGTGCCGATTGGGGACAACAGCCTGTTGCTCATTAACTCCGGTATGGCCCCAATGAAAAAGTTTTTTCTGGGGCAGGCAGTTCCACCGAATAAACGTGTGACAACCTGCCAGAAGTGTATCCGTACGCCGGATATTGAGAATGTGGGGAAAACCTCACGCCATGGCACGTTCTTTGAAATGCTCGGGAACTTTTCTTTTGGAGATTACTTTAAGCATGAAGCCACTAAATGGGCTTGGGAATTTATTACTGAGGTTATCAAAATGCCGGTTGACCGTCTCTGGGTTTCTATTTATGAGGAGGATGACGAGGCATTTGATATCTGGGTGAATGAAGTCGGCGTTGATCCAAGCCGAATCGTCCGTCTTGGAAAAGAAGATAACTTTTGGGAAATTGGTTCTGGTCCTTGTGGTCCTTGTTCTGAAATTTATTTTGATCGGGGTGAAGAATACGGATGCGGAAAGCCCACCTGCGGGGTCGGCTGTGACTGCGACCGGTATGTAGAATTTTGGAATCTCGTTTTTTCTCAGTATAATGGCGATGGAAACGGCCATTATGAGCGGATGGAGCATCCGAATATTGATACCGGGATGGGCTTAGAGCGCCTCGCCTGTATTACGCAGGGGGTTGATAATCTCTTTGAAGTTGACACCATTCAAAATATTATGAAACATATCAGCCGAATCGCTGGTGTGACCTACAAAACTGATGAGAAAAAAGATATCTCTCTGCGCGTTATTACCGATCATATCCGTTCTACTGTTTTTATGGTGGGGGATGGAGTTCTTCCTTCTAACGAGGGAAGAGGGTATGTCTTACGGCGGCTTCTCCGTCGTGCGGCTCGTCATGGACGTCTTTTGGGAATCAATAAACCATTTTTATTTGAGGTAGTTGATACGGTCATTCATGAGAACCGCACCGCTTATCCGGAACTTGAACAGAAGGCAGATTATATCAAAAAGGTCATTCGGGTAGAGGAAGAAAATTTTGAAAAAACAGTTGACAAAGGAATGGAACTGCTGATGTCCATCCTTGACCGGGTGGAGCAGAAACAGGAAGAAATCCTTACAGGCGATGATGCGTTTAAGCTTTATGATACCTTTGGGTTTCCGATTGACCTGACCATGGAGATTACCGCTGAGCGTGGCGTTTCCGTAGATGAGGAACGGTTTTCCGCTTTAATGAAGGAACAGCGGGAACGCGCTCGCACTGCTCATTTTGCGGGCGGCGATGTGGCTTGGAAAGATGATGTGCTTAATCTTGCGGAGTTGCCGGCTACTGTATTTGTAGGGTACACGGAGATGTCCTGTGAAACAAAGGTCTTGACGCTGGCGGCAGAGGGCGAAATTTCAGGCGAGATCAACGCGGGAAGCAAGGGTGCTATCGTCTTGGGGGAGACGCCGTTCTACGCAGAAAGCGGCGGACAGGTCGCTGATATTGGTGTGATTAAAACGGATAAGGGCCTCTTCCGGGTAACAGACTGTCAAAAAGATGATGGCGGTCATTTTGTCCATTACGGCGTTATGGAAGATGGAACTATTTCAGTAGGAGAAACTGTCTGCGCGGAAATTGATGAGTTTAACCGTCGTTCTATTATGAGAAATCACACCTCGGCTCATCTCCTTCAGGCTGCCCTTCGGAAAACGCTTGGTAACTATGTGCACCAGGCTGGACAGCTTGTCACTGCGCAGCGGCTCCGTTTCGATTTTTCCCACTTTCAGGCGCTTACTCCGGAAGAGATTAAAACGATTGAGTTGGATGTCAATCGTGTGATTCTGTCTGCTATTGACGTTAAACTTTATGAGACAGATATAGATTCGGCGAAGGCCAAGGGGGCTATGGCCTTGTTTGGCGAAAAATATGGGGATATCGTTCGTGTCTGTGATATTGGAGAATATTCCATTGAGCTGTGTGGCGGAACCCATGTTGACAATACCGGAAAGATCGGTCTCTTTAAAATTATCAGTGAAAGTTCTGTTGCTGCAGGTGTGCGCCGGATTGAGGCGGTCACAGGAGCAGGGGTTTTGGAATTAATCAACGCTACTAATGAGATGTTGATGCGGTGTTGCAAAACCTTGAAGATTACAAATCCTTTTGAACTTCCTGAAAAATGCGCGGCTCTTTCCTCTGAACTAAAAGAAAAAGAAAAACGGCTGGAAAAAATTAATGCCGAGTTTGCTGAATTCCAAGCGAAAGGAATTGCCGAAAACACGGTGGAGATAAATGGGTTACGCGTTTCTTCTTTCCTGTTTCAAAATGCTAATCCCGACGCGATGAAAAAGATTGCCGATAAAATGACTGCTTCCGTGCCGAATATTGTCATCGTTATCGGAACAATTCGGGATGGAAAGGGAACATTGGTGGCGGCCTGTGGACCCAAGGCGATTGAAAAGGGCGTGGCTGCCGGTGCGGTAATTAAGGAAATTGCGGCGATTGCCGGAGGAAAAGGTGGCGGACGGCCCAATATGGCGATGGCTGGTGTCTCAGAACCGTATAAAATGGACGAGGCGCTCTCTTTCCTTCCATCTCTGGTGGAAAAATTGACGGCTTTAAAATAACGCAGGGTTCTATAGGTTATTTTAATTATACAGCAGCTGTTCGATTTGATAAGGATAGAAGAAAAATCGCTCTGTCAATGATTTTGCGGTCGATAATGCTTTTGAGTGAATTAGAGGGGAGAAACTTTAATGGACTGCCTGTTTTGTAAAATTATCGCTGGGGAGATTCCGAGCAAAAAGGTATATGAAGACGATTTGGTATATGCATTTTATGATATTAATCCTCAGGCTCCTGTACATTTTCTGGTCATTCCCAAAGAGCACATTGAAAGTGCAGGGGAAATCACAGGTGAAAATTCGGCTGTAATTGCCCATGTTTTTGAGGTGATCGCAAAGCTGGCTTCTGAGCTTGGGCTTTTAAATGGTTTTCGTGTTATCACCAACTGTGGAGAGGATGGCGCTCAAACAGTCAAACATCTACATTTTCATGTCTTGGGTGGGAAAAAGCTCTCTGAAAAGATGGCTTGATTTGTATAAATCAAAAAACAAAATACTATTTGTATTTTGAAAGAGATATCGAGTGTCAGATGTTCGGTTTTTGCAAAAAGGATCTAATCCGCTGAAAAACAGGTGAAACAGCGGTGGATTTCTCATTCCGGTTTTCAAAAGCTTTTAAAAATATTTTTAACTTAATCAAATGGGAGGTTTTCAAGATGAAAGACACCTATACCTTAAAAGTCGCGGGACTTACCCGTGAATTGCCCATCTGTCCGGTAAACGAACATCTGGATATTGCGGCGTTTGTCATGTTTACCGATGTGGAGCTTACGGTTGCCTGTGCCTCTGAGCTGATCAAACGAGTTCCGGAACACGATGTGATCCTGACAGCAGAGGCAAAGGGAATTCCTCTTGCTTATGAGATGGCTCGTCAGATGGGTGAACGGTACGTTGTTGCCCGGAAGGGTTTGAAACTTTATATGAAAGACCCGGTCAAAGTGGATGTTAAGTCTATTACGACCATGCAGATGCAGACACTGTATATTGATAAATTTGACATTGAACTACTCAAAGGGAAGAGGGTTTTAATTGTAGACGATGTCATCAGCACAGGAGAGTCTTTAAATTCCCTTTTGGAGCTTGCGCATGTAGCGGGAGGGAAGATTGTCGGAATTGCAACTGTTCTCGCCGAAGGGGATGCTGCGAAGAGGGATGACATTATTTTTCTTGAGGAGCTTCCTTTGTTTGAAAAATAAACATTCATTTTTTCGCTTTGTTTAAAAAATTTTTTCCATTAACAGAAGGTTTTGTCGGTTCCCGCTTACCTTTAAAGCGGGAAGAGGACAGCCCTTTTAAGTCGGGAAACAGGGCAGGACAGGGGTGCGGCTATGCAGTGCTTGGCAAAGTTTGGATTTGGATATGCCGCTGCTTTGCTTGTGGCTTCCGTTTTGGGCGTCGGAAAACTAGTTTGGTGTTTTTCGGCGCTTCTGATTCTGCTTGTCGCCGGGTTGTGTTTGAAGCGGTTGCGTGTCAATACCACGTTTTGGTGTGTGGTTTCCGCAGCCGTTTTGGCGTCCGGCGGGAGCATCCGCATCCCCAAACAGGCGGGCGGC
>CAUABB010000045.1 GCA_958427155.1 uncultured Oscillospiraceae bacterium
TAATCATTTTTATCTCTGTAAATTGAAAGGACGTTTGCTGTCAATATGCCTTATTTGTTCCCGCTGGCCAGTTCCAGCAAAGGAAACTCCACCTATATTGGAACCGAAAGGGAAGGAATTTTGATCGACGCAGGGATTGGTCCACGCGTTTTTCAAAGTGCCCTTGCCCTTGGCGGGATCAATGATTACCGTTCTATTCGAGCAGTATTTGTTACTCATGAACATTCCGACCATGTTAAAGGGCTTTTAAAGCTCACAGAACGGATAGATGTTCCGGTTTACGGTTCACGCGAAACGTTAGCCGAATTAATTCGAAAAAATATCGTTTCTCCTCGAACCAAACTTTACGAAATTAACCGAAAGACTGTTGAAGCAGCGGGAATGGAAATCAAGTCTTTCACTACCAGCCACGATAGCGCCCATAGCCTTGGTTATCGAATTACACTGCCAAACAATCAGCGTCTTGCAATCTGTACCGACCTTGGAGTGGTCACGCCAGAAGTACATAATGCTCTAACCGGATGTCAAACTGTAATGTTAGAATCAAACTATGACAAGGAAATGCTTCGTTGCGGAGGATATCCTGCCTACTTAAAAACGAGAATTGCTTCAGAAAAGGGGCATCTTTCCAATAGTGAATGTGCGGCAGAACTGGTCGCTCTTGCACAAAGCGGAACAAAAAAATTCGTCCTTGGTCATTTAAGCGAAGAAAACAACCGTCCTGAACTTGCGGCTGAGACCTCTATTTCCGCTTTGACCCTTGCTGGATTTTCTATCCAGAAAGACTATACCATTTTGACTGCACCCAAAACCACCACCGGCCAGTTTGTTACACTATAAAGGCGGGAAAATCATGTTGATTGTCAACCTTATCTGTATCGGTTCTCTGAAAGAAAAATACTGGCGGGATGCCTGTGCTGAATATCAAAAACGGTTGTCCTCGTTATGCAAACTGTCTGTTTTGGAATTACCGGAATATCGACTTTCAGAACATCCCTCCGCATCTGAAATTGAAAAGGCGTTGGAGAACGAGGGGGAAAGAATCCTTTCAAAAGCGGGAAATAGTACAGTAATCCCGCTCTGTATTGAAGGAAAACAGCTTTCTTCTCCGGGCCTTGCAGAACTGTTAAGTAATCTTGCACTTTCCGGAGTAAGTAGCGTTTCCTTTATCATTGGGAGTTCATACGGTCTTTCAGAAGCAGTTAAAAAAAGAGGTCTTCAGAAACTTTCCATGTCCAAAATGACTTTTCCTCACCAACTTGCACGAGTGATGCTGTTGGAACAGGTTTATCGTGCGTTTATGATCATGGGAAACAGAAAATATCATAAATAAAAATTTTTATATAATGTAGGATTTACAAAACAGGCAGCAGATAAAATATCTGCTGCCTGTTAGAATGTATCAAAGATAGAATGCGCTGTTGGTAGAAATTCTGCCTTCTCAAACAACTTTAACCAGCCGAACACGCTCTAAACTCTTCTCTCCAGATAACTCTCCGGTGAGAAGAGTTTTCTGTTTGTGAAAAATAATAACTTTCCTCTTCCCCTAAAGTCGTACCTTCACTTTGGTCCCATCCGCCGTGTGAATGTTGATCAACTCCAAATTGGAATACTTCCGTTTTATAGGGCGAAATTGTTTTGCGAGACGAAGAATATCATACTCCTCGAATTTGACGCTATTCTTCCAGTTTATAACTTTCACTGCAATTTTCGCTGTAAACGAACTAAAAACCAGACAGGTTGGGATCAACAACCAAAAGGGAATTTTTCCGGGTATTTTTACAAAAATCCGCATCACTACTCTACCCAAATTTCTACCACGTCGCCTTGGGCACTTTCAACTTCGACCAATTTTCCAACAACGCCTTTTTCTACCATTTCAAAAATTTGCTGAACATTAACCGTTCTGATTATCTCCCCGATTTTCTCATTCTCTGTCAGCTGCGGAAGTTTAAGCCCCATTTCAAGTCCAATCCTGACCAACGGCATTGGAAGATTTACACGTACCTTGTCCCCTTCTGAAGAGTTGACAACCACTTTGAAAACCATATCATCTAATTTTTTACGTTTTTCCTCCGGGATCAAAAAGGTTTCCGGATTTTCAGACTGATCGGTCAACAGTTCATCTACTGTTGTGCCGAACAATTTTGCCAGTTTAGGAAGCAGCATAATATCTGGGCAAGAAAGGTCATTTTCCCATTTTGAAATTGCTTGTGGGGAAACATTCAACTTATTGGCAAGTTCGTCCTGTGTAAATCCCGTTTGTTTGCGTAGAAAGGCTATCCGCTTTCCCACGGTCATTTTCATTACTAAAGCACTCCTTTAATCCACCGCTCTGTTGTATCAAAACAGTGTTTTTTTATCGGTGCTTTTATTGTAACCAGATTCTCGTTTTTTGAAAAGAAAATATTTGTTGAATCCATTTCTGGTCTTGCAACCAAAAGTTGTATTTTCTATCAACGGTTAGTTGAATTTTCCCGCTGGTACCATATCGACAGAATACACGACGCTTTTGAGCTGTTACCCCGTCTAATCTTTCAAAAGAACCGCACCAAAGTATGTAATCGTGTTGACCCCATTAATATACTTCATTCCGCAAGCCTCTGCCAACGCAGATACATACACTCCATAAGCCTCCAGAGAAGCAAAAGCTTTGTCTGGAAATCGGCAAGGCTTGTCTTCCTGAGCAGCACACCGTTCACAAAAGTCACACCCACCAGCTCCCAGCATCAGGGCATCTTCAGGCTTTTCTTGACAATCATTAACAGCACGTGCAAGTTTTCTGTGTTTTTCTGCCGCCTCCTGCATCCCCTCAATATCAAAAGAATCAGAAATTTTATAAACATCTTGAAAAACGACTGCCGTATGATACGTTTTGGCTCTGGCAATCAACTCATCAATCTCCCCCACCAGCGGTGGACAAGCCCAATTTTTCCCAAAAATACCGCAACGATTTGACTCACAACTTTTGCGCAATTCCCGGTCAAACGGTATCCGATCTACTGGCAAAATAGCAGCGCCAGAAACACCCATCCTCTCCATGGAAAGCTTCAACTTTTCTGCTGTCTGGTTCATTTCATCACATCCTTTTCTAAAGTCATTGTACCACGCCTGAAAGGCAGAAAGCAATCTTCTGTTCAAATTCCCAAAATGGGATGGAAACAAAGATACAAAAAAAGAGCGTATGCGACACATCCACTATAACTGATCTGGTTTTGACAGTTTGGTAACCTACGACGGTATATCCAAGCGCCAAAACACAACGGAAGACTGAACACAAAACCCCAAACGACACCTGGAAATCCGGCAAAAAATCCCGAAACAGCTGCCATCTCTATTATTCCAATAGTCGTTAGCTCCGCAGGGGACAATAACATTTCAATCATTCCGGCAAGTATTGCTATTCCCAGACCAATCAGCAATCCAATTACCGGGCTAGAAATTCCGCTATAAAGAATGGATTCTGTCTGTAGGAGATCACTGACAATCACAATCGGTGCAGCCAGTCCCACAGCAACCGGGTAAAGTTCATATGAAGTTGTTCCCACCCGGTTATCAATTAAAGCTGCTGCCGTGATTCCAGAAACAAGGATTACGGCGAAGACATAGGCCGGATGAACATCCAGAAAAATGGGGGACAACAACGGGAGGAACAAACAGCCAAATTCCACAGATACCATAATTTTTCCAGATTTTGACCGAATCCGTGGGAAAAAAATCCAAAGCAGACGATACACAGTGCAAAGCACCGCCAGCGTAAGCAGAAGGAATATAATCCGAATCATATTTTCTCTCCCTGTTAATATAAAATAAAATGTATAATTTATCTATATGCCACCCTTATTTCCATCATTCTTTCTTTAACAGGAAAAAACTTTGTTTTACTTATGCAAAAGGCCTTTTAAAGCAATGGCCTTATTAGAAATAGTATGATAAAATAAATTCAGCAACTCTTAAAATAATATGGCATCAGACAGGAGATAACGATGATAAAACACTCAGAAAAACTGAACTACGGAAAGACTTTTCTAATCGGCTTTGGATTTTTTGCGGTTTCCATTGCATGGTCGATGTATAACGCCAACGTCCCACTGATGCTTGAAAATACATCTCTTCCGCGACTATAATCGGTCTGGTCATGTCAATTGATAACATCTTCTCTGTACTGTTCCAGCCGCTTTTCGGATCGCTCAGCGACCGAACCAGAAGCCGGTTTGGAAAAAGGACGCCTTATATTTATGTAGGCATTCCTTTTTCTGTTCTTTTTTTCGTGCTGATTCCCTACTGCGACGCCATTTGGTCTATCATGGCAGTGGTCATTCTTTTCAACTTCAGCATGAGTGTCTAGCGCACACCGGTCATCGCACTGATGCCGGACATGACACCGTCCCACCTGCGTTCCCGTGCCAATGGAGTTATCAATCTAATGGGCGGAATTGGCAGTATTTTAGCCTTTCTACTGGGGGGTCTTTTGTTTGACCTGGGCGGCATGCCTATTCCGTTTCTCTTTTCAGGACTTGTTATGCTGGCAGCCTGGCTGATTTTGATATTTTGTATTAAGGAGTCACCTCTTCCATCTGCGAATTTTGACAAAGAGCCGGATCAAAAGACTGATTGTCTTTCAGAGGAAGAGGGAAAGAAGGAGCAACGCAGCATAAATCTCAGCCTGATTCTAATTCTGCTCGCCATCTTTTTCTGGTTCATCTCCATTAACTCCATTGAAACTTACTTTACGCTTTACGCTTCCAATGTTTTAAATCTTGAAGCAGGAGACGCTATGGTCACTCTCGCTTTTTTTGCAGTTGCTTTTGTTGCTTCAGCTGTTCCTGCCGGAATAATAGGAACTAGATTTGGACGGAAACGTACGATTCTGACTGGGCTTTTGGGGTTGTTTATTCTTTTAATTTTTGCTTATTTTCTTCGGAACATCTGGATAATCCGGGCTTGTCTAACACTGGCGGGCCTATTCTGGGGACTAGTCAACATCAATTCTCTTCCAATGGTAGTAGAAATTGCCAAAAGCAACCGGATTGGAAAATACACCGGCTATTATTACTTTTTTTCACAGGCGGCTTCTATCGCAAGCCCTTTACTTTTTGGGCTAATCCAGGATTTAACTCAGAATTACTCCAATCTGTTTGTTTATTCTCCTGTTGGTATTTTCTGCGCAATTCTCTGCATGATTTTTGTTAAACACGGAGAGGCTCCTGTGGATGAAGAAGAACTACAAGCTGAAGCTGAAGCTCTTGAAAATTAAAGGACAGTCCTCAAAATGCAACATTATTTTTTAGCTAACAAACTCTATTCGACTTCCAAATTAGTAAGATTCTCCACTGTCAATTTCTTTCTGACGTTTTCGCGCATCCTTTAAACCGTTAAATTTTGTATTACAAAAAACGCTGGGGTCTCTTGTCCCGAGTTCATAAGGCAGTATTTTAGAAATGATGGTGTAACCTCGTGATATAGAGTTAGACCTTTTCTTTTATGCGAATTTTCCCATAAATTTTTTGCGGTCTTCAGTTCAGCAACTGTCTTTAGCAGTTCTTGTTCCGTTGGAATATCAAACAATCCGATGAAGGTAAAGTAAATATCCACCTTAACATTGTTGTGTGAATGCTTGTTTTTTGTTGTGTATTTCATATGTTCAATGAGCTGTGTTCATCACCGTTATCAAAGAACAAGTAGTTTCCGTTTACATAATTACCGCAATACTTTTTGATGAGAACGTTAATTTGCTTGTTTTATCATGATTCTTGTTACCATAGGAAACACTTCCTTTTGTCTTGATTGAAGAGAAAATACTTACCTCCTCACTTGTTTCCAGTGGAAAAGGTCGTTTGGGGATACCTATTTTGAAAAAAGACAAAAAACCTGCCCGCTATCGAGACGGGCAGGAATAAAATTATTTTAATACATAGGATATCTAAGGTATTAGTGTTTTAACTCAATTTATCAGAAAACTGCAAACTGTATTTATTTCAACTCGATACGACGAATGATTGCGTATGAACCGATTCCTACAATTGTGCCGATTACAACAAACGATAGAACAGGGAAAATAAGATTGATTGTACCGTCGCTCATAAAGCCTATTGCTTTTATCATAAATTCTGCGATGTTGCGTACCGTCTGAGGAGAAAACACAAACTGGAACAAAGCAATAACAAGAAGAATCAAGCCGATAAGTCCAACCCCAATCAAAAGAGATATGATTTTTCCGGTTTTGTTAATAACTAATACCCCTAAGTAGAACAAACTGCAAAACATTAAATACAAAACAGTGAGCCACAGCCAATTCAAGAAGGGATTGCCATACCCATAAAGACCGCCAAACATCGTGAAGTAATGATCATTAAAATAATGAATGGTATTGCCAATTATTGTGTCAATTAATGCCATCGTGCCGCACATAAAAATAAACATACAAACAGTCGCAAGAAAGATGTATTTTCTGGTGTATCCGTTTTGGATCAGCGCTTTAAAATCTTCTTTATATCCCAATACGCCTACAACGCTTACAAAAATAATGGAACTAAGCTCTAAAGCGTTTGAGCCGATTTCATTTCCTTTGGTACAAATGGCAACAATCGCAAAAATGAGAGCAGTAATTAGGTATTCAATTAAGTAAAATAGCCCGATTGCCTTAATTTTGGTTGAACATTCATATAAAATGGCAGATTTCAATTTATTCATTTTGGTCGCCGCCTTTCTCAGTCATTTTGACAAACAGCTTTTGCAGATTCATTGCAGTAATCTGCAAACTGCTTCCCCCTGGCAAAGCAGTTTTTTCTTCCAATACATACGCAATTTTTAAGCTGCCCAGCTCATCATATCCAATCACATTCCTGCCTTCGCAATAGCGGTCTACTTCGCCTGCCAAGCCGGAAACACTATATCCTTTTTCCAGTAAGGTCTCGACACTCTCTTGCAGCAGAATTTTCCCGCTGTCAATGAAAATAACTTCCTCGATAATATTAGAAACCTCTTCTATTAAGTGTGTTGCAATGATAAGCGTTCTGTCATTATTTTCAAATTCTTTTAAAAGCAAGTGATAAAACAATTCTCTGTGATTAGCATCCAGCCCTAATACCGGCTCGTCAAAAATCACATAAGGGACATTGAGAGATAAAGCAATAATCAATTTGAAAATAGACTGATAGCCTTTCGACAATGCCTTGAATCTTTTGGTTATATCAAGATGAAATTTCTTGGCAAATTCTAACGCTTTGCTTAGATCAAACCCATCATAAAAACGGTTTGTCCATTTAAAATGATCCTTAACTTTCAGGTCTCTGTCGTACAAATCTGTTTCGCTCATGCAAAATATCTTTTCGTGAACGCCCATATTCTCTTTTACCGGAATCCCATCAATCAGGACTTCTCCCTGATCGGCAAAAATACGGTTTGCAATAATATTAATCAGCGTGGATTTTCCAGCGCCGTTTCTTCCTAAAAGCCCATAAATCTTTCCGAACTCGAAGGAAAAGGTAATATCGTCAAGCGCGGTAACTTCCTTGTATTTTTTGGAAACGCCCTTAATTTGAATGGCATTCATTGTTATAGCCCCTTTCTATCAATGAAATAATATCCTCTTTTGACATTTGTAGTTTTACCGCTTCACTAATCAGTGCTGCAACATACTGCTCATAAAATTGACTTTGTCTTTTTTGGCGTATTTTTTCGACTGCCCCTTCTTTCACAAACATCCCAAGTCCTCTTTTCTTATAAATGATTTCTTCGTCTACTAACATATTCATACCTTTTAAAACAGTATGGGGATTGATACTGAGCAGTGCAGATATTTCATTTGTTGACGGAATTTTGGTTTCTTCAGGAAACACGCCGATAAATATGGAATCTTCAAGTTGCTCTGCAATTTGGATAAAGATCGGTTTTTCTATATTCGGATTTACATTCAATCATAGCACCTCCCGTGTCTTGTTTGTATGTTTGTTAGTTAAGTAACTAACTACATTGCGAACAAAGTATAGCCCAAAAATTTGCTTTTGTCAATACCTTTACAAAAAATAAAATGCCTGCATTTCAGCTGATTACATTGTGGTAAAAGGAGTTGTATTATATGAATATACGGATTTTAAGTCAAAGAAAAAAGGCATCAACCTTTCGATTGATGCCTTAATTTCTACCTTGGCAATGCCACAAATATATTAAGTTTTGTTATACTTCCTTATACACCCGTGGCTTTCTCCCCAGCGTTTTTGTTTTGCTTTTTTGTCACATCTGACCATCATGATCTTTTCTAACAAAAACGGATAAATGGCAGATAGCTGTTTTAAGGCCCCATTTTATCATAAACATCTTTTAAAAACGAGTACAATATCCTGAACTCTTGAACTCTTTTTAGAAAATAAAGTTATGGCAGATAAATCAAGAATTTCCGTCAAGTCTCAATTTTGTCCTTTTTTACGGTAAGCCAGTGGAGACATTCCCGTATACCGACGAAAAAGACGAGCGTAATGGCTCTGATCAGTAAAGCCAAAACGTTCCGCAATTAACCCAACCGGATTTCCGGTATACTGTAAAAAATACTTAGAAGCATCTACCTTTTTTCGCATCACTGCCTGCATAGGAGTAAATCCCGTTTCTTCCCGGTATCGTCTGCAAAAGTGATATTTACTCATATTCACACTTTTAGCTAGCTCTGCTAACTCGATATGATCACAGATATGGTCATTGATATAATCACTGACTTTATTTACAAAAACCTGCTCCTGTAAACCCCCCGCAGGCATTTCTTCCAAATTCATCTCGACAATTTCCATCATTGCACTATAAAGCGCTTTTGATACGGCAATTTCCACATTATCATCTTTTTGTATAATTGTATCAAAACAACCGGTTAAAATTTTTTCCATTCGTTCCCCGTTAAACACAACCGGCAAAGAAGTCAAAGCCTTTATTTCCTCAACTAAGGCGGAACATCCCTTCCCGTTAATATGTGTAAAAATAATGGTGCAAGGATCTTCCGGATCACTGTAATACTCGTGGAAGGGTTCCAAATTGAGAAAAACTCCCTGCCCTTGTCTCAAAGCAAACGCTTTTCCGTTTTGGTTTAGATGAAGGGTTCCAGAACAAACAATCATTATCAGGTTGTTGTTAAAGTTCTCCCGGCGAATATGCAGATTTGGCTCTTCCATATATCCCATCGCATCCGAAAAAAAGAGGTATTCCTGCGCAAATTCAGACGGTGGTACGAAACGCAAAAAATCATGGTAACATTCCATATTCTTCATGTGATACCATCTCCGCAAAAAGCTTTTACTTTACAGTAAAAAGTTCATCAGTAAAATAGTGTCCTAATAAAAAAGAAATTTTTATAAAATTCCTTTTTTATTATACCTATCCCCTCGTCAATTTGCAAGAAAAACAGCAATTTCGTACTCAAAAGAAGCAAAAAAACAGATACAAACTTTAAACTGAGTGAACTATAATGAAGTTAATTAATCAT
>CAUABB010000046.1 GCA_958427155.1 uncultured Oscillospiraceae bacterium
GTATCAAATCCAAACGTTGAATAAAATTTCAAAAGCCTGTTTAAAACATTTTGATGCAAAAAAATATACCGTCGGCGATGATGTGCAGAATCCCGATGCGATTATGGTTCGTTCGGCTGCTATTCATGACATGAAATTTGGAAAGAATCTGCTTTCTATTGCCCGTGCTGGCGCTGGCGTTAATAATATTCCGCTTGACCGTTGTACAAAAGAAGGAATTGTCGTATTTAATACTCCTGGTGCAAATGCAAATGCGGTCAAAGAACTTGTAATTCTCGGGCTGCTCCTTTCCTCCCGTAATGTTCCAGATGCTTTGGCATTTGTACAGTCTTTAAATGGCGAAGGAGAGGCTATTCCAAAGCTGGTTGAAAAAGGAAAAGGACAGTTTGTAGGCCCTGAAATCAAAGGGAAAACCTTGGGGGTAATCGGGCTTGGCGCTATTGGAGTTATGGTTTGTAATGCTGCTAAAAGTCTTGGTATGACAGTTCTTGGATATGATCCATATCTCTCTGTCGATGCGGCTTGGGCGCTTTCCCGTAGTATTATTCATACTAAGAACGTGGAAGATATTTATAAAAACTGTGATTATGTTACGATCCATGTTCCCTATAATGAGGAAACCAAGCATATGATCAATGCAGACGTAATCGCTTCTATGAAAGATGGCGTCCGTGTCCTTAATTTTGCCCGTGGTGAGTTAGTGGATAACGATGCGATTCTTTCCGCTCTGGAGAGCGGAAAGGTAGCCCGGTATGTTACTGATTTTCCAAATGAGAAAACAGTCGGGGCTAAAGGGGTTATTGCAATCCCTCATCTTGGAGCTTCTACGCCAGAGTCGGAGGATAATTGCGCTAGTATGGCTGCTGTTCAGACGATTGATTATCTTGAAAACGGAAATATTGTCAATTCAGTTAATCTTCCTGCTGTTTCAGCGCCGCGCAATGGTGGAGTAAGAATCTGCATTATTCATCAAAATATTCCTAAAATGCTTCAGGGAATTTCCGGGTCGTTTGGTGAAATTGGTATCAATATTGAAAATATGACGAACCGCTCACGTGGTGATTACGCTTATACAATTATTGATTTAAAGGAGACAGAGATTCCGGCTCAGCTGATAGAACGTCTTGAATCGGTTGATGGGATTGTTCGGGCTCGCATGATTCCTGCGTAAATTGTTTTTATAAAAACGGCTATGCGTTTTTGCATGGCCGTTTTTTATTTTTAGGGGAATTTTGGCTGCTTTAGAAGAAAACAGGTATTGAAATCCATGTGGATTCGATGTTATACTAAAGACTGAAGCCAGATATTAGGCGGGATTGTTCTGCCCGTCGGGCGTAGGAGAAGGTAATATGGAATTTGGATATAAATTTAAATCGGCATTGTTCGGTTTTTCCAAGAAGGACGTAATGGAGTGTATTAAAGAGCTTAACGAATCCCACCAGGAAACCATTGCTGAGTTGGAAGAGGAAAGCCGAACAGTGACTGCAGAAAAACAGCAGTTGGAAGAAAAGCTTTCCGAAGTGCACGGTGCTGTTGTAGAGTTGAAACGCCAGCTTGAAGAGGCGGGCAAAAAAAATGAAGCGCTTGAAACGGTTGTGCGTCGTTTGGTTGAAAACCGAAATGATAATGAGTCTGAGATTTCACAGCTGAAGCAAAGAATTACTGCTCAAAACAACCAAAATGCCGAACTGGTGCTAAAGAATAACGAATTAAACCGAAAACTGAATGAAGCCAATGAAAAAGTCGGAAAATATGATGCTTTAACCAAAGATATCAGTGATATTATGTTGGAAGCGCAGCAAATGTCTCTTCATCTAAAAGAAGAGGCAGGTGAGGAAGCTTCACGAATTGTAGAAGATGCTAGACAGTCGGCGTCACGTGTACGTGCTGATTTGGATCAATTTCAGCGTCGAGTTGGACAGATCAGTCGTTCGTTGGAACAGTTGACAGGAAGTCTGAGGGACGAAATCGGTCGGATTGAGAGATCGTTTGATGATGTTAACGGTACTCTTGATGCTTTTGATGTTCCTGCTTCCGTTTCTGTGAAGGAAACAGAAACCGAAAAGCGTGAAAAACTGGTTGCTCCTCTTCCCAAAAAGTCAGTGGAACACGGGCAAGTCGCGCATAAAAATGCATCTGTAGACTTTTTTGGAAAATTTAAGGAGTGGTTAAAATAGCGGTATATCATATTCAAACAGAAGAACTCAGACAATATACAGACCAGTTGAAAGTAAATGATAAAGTTTACCTCAGCGGTACCGTTTATACTGCGCGTGACGCAGCACACAAGCGATTTTTTGAGCTGTTGGATGCAGGCAGGCCCCTGCCGTTTGAACTGAAAGGCGCGGTTATTTATTATGCCGGGCCGACCCCTACGCCAGAGGGACTCGCAATTGGCTCCTGCGGACCGACAACTTCCGGCAGGATGGATAGTTTTGCCCCCCGTTTGCTTGACCTTGGCCTCACCGCAATGGTGGGAAAAGGGGAAAGAAGGAAGCCGGTAAGGGATGCCGTTTGCCGGAATAAAGCGGTATACTTCTGCGCAATCGGTGGTGCGGGGGCGCTTGCTTGTCAGTGTATCACCTCCTGTGAAGTAATTGCATTTGAGGATTTGGGCTGTGAATCAGTCAAACGGCTTATATTTAAGGATTTTCCTCTCATTGTCGCGAACGATTGTGCCGGCGGCGATATTTTTGAACGGGCCAGATGAACAGCCCAACTATTATAAAACGTGTTGCTCTGGCAAAGAGTGCACGTTTTTTGTTTTACCAGGCCGCCAAAGTTCTTGACAAAATATTATGGGGTGCTAAAATAAAATTAAATTTGTAATAAACAAATATATAAACCGATTAATAAAAGGGGAATTATTATGTTTACATTCAAGGCAACGGAAAAAGGCACGGCGTTTTATCAGGATGGCACCCTTGTGGGGTACGCCCTTCCTGCTGAAGGCTGTTCCGACCATTTTATTGAGTTGGAAGACGGCGTTTACCGCTGGGAACGTAAGTCAGCGGAACCAACTGCCGAAATGAAAATGTCGTTCGTGGCAGAATATCCAATGGGGTACCAGATGATGCCGGGGCTGATGTACAACCAGAACAGTAATAAAGATATTGTAGCCCACGGCCAGTTTGAAAAGATGGAGCGGCACGAGAAGGTAGACGAACCCCATTATCCGGTAGGATGCGTTGACCCGGTAACCGGAGAGGTCCGCAAGATTGCCTGGTGGCGGACGGCGGCGCCGGGGGCGGTTTACACCGAAGGAAACGGTATGTCGGTAGGGATGTTCCTTCCGTCCGACCAGAAGGACGCTTCTGTTTCCGTCCTGCCCGAGGAAAAACGTACGGTACACACCTATTACTGGCCGCTCGCTGAGGGGCCGCGCGTCCGTGAAAAACGGCGGGGCCGGCCGGATGTCCGTGTCCCGGCATTTAAGGATGAAAATGTAAGCGAGTTGTTCGCAAGACCACCGATGGGCGGTCCCTACAGCGAAACAATTGCCCCGCGGGATATTTTTGCCGCGATTCTGGTTCTGGCGCCGGCAGAAAAACCGCGTCTTGCTTGGCATAAGCTTATGTCGGTATCCTGGAAGATGAACTATAAATACCTTGCTCCACGGTATTCCAATCAGGAGCTTTGGGATCTCGGCGTTGAGTATATTAAAACGATGTTCCGTGACGGTGAGGATGGCTTCAAAGGTTTCTCAATGGGGAAAGTATTCCTTGACGGTGAATGGGTGAACCGTCCCTACTATGCCTTTGAAATGGGCTGGACCGGCCAAGGGATCGGCCAGGGAACGGATATGCTGGCGCATGCGATCCTGACCGGGGACAAAGAAGCGGAAGAAATGGGACTTGCGGCGCTTGATTCGTGGCTGAAGTGCAGACTCCCCAATGGGATGCTTCCGACCCATATTATGGGACAGCAGTTCCCGCACAACGGCCGCCGTGTGGTTGACGCCTGCAACCTTTCGTTTGGGGCGATTAACTATTTTCGTGCATGGGAGTATGCTCAAACACTGGGCAAAGCCCGTCCGGAATATTTTGAAGCTGCCTGCTGGCTCTGCGATTTTACTCTGGAAAAGATGGAGGAAAGCGGAAAGCTTGCCAAGAGCTGGTATGAGGATGATCTTACCCCTGCGGTGGATAACGGCCTTCCCGGCGCTTTTCTGGTGTTGGCGCTTCTTGAAGGGGTAAAATACACCCACAGAGCTGATTATTTGGAGGGAGCCAAGCGCGGATACCATTATTTCTATAGCCAGTTTGTCCGCGACGGCTATGCAATGGGCGGCGCCCAGGATCATTTTTCTGTTGATAAGGAATCTGGAATTCCAATGCTTCAGGGCGCAATGCGTCTTTACGAACTGACAGGGGACGAGGGATACATTGAGTGTGCTAAAAATGCGGCTTATTACCTCTCTACCTGGCAGTGGCAGCATACCCATCCGCTTGAGAAGGACAGTCTGCTGGGCGAATTCGGCTATGATACCTTTGGCGGTACGTTGGTGTCGATTGGAAGCGGAATGGATCCCTATATCCTGCCGTATATTCATGAGCTCTACGACCTTGCCGAGCTGACCGGTGAAACGGAGTGGGCCGAACGGGCGCAGGCCGGATGGGCGCAGGCGACCATCGGCATTTCGGATGGAACCCTCCATACCGGGCGTTCCACCCTGCCGCGCGGCGCTCAGAATGAGGCGTTCGACTTTGGCCGTTCTTATGAGGATCACCCGTTTGAATGGATGCCAACCTGGATGCCGATCTACCGAATGGATAACCTTTGCCGGACGATGATGCCGGGCGGAGACCGGCCCGGAAGGGTTCTTTAAGGTTATATTTTACTGCGTGAATCAATTTGGGAACTGATAGAAGGAATGGGCTGCCCTAAGCGGAAAAGCTCATTCCTTTTATGTTTAAAAAATGAAAGCTTTTGCAGGAACGCTTGATTAAAATTGCAAAACAGGTTACAATTAAAGCTGGAATTAAAGTGCGCCTTTATAGACGCAATAGGCTATGGTAAATTTTTTGTTGTTCGGCCGGAAAAGTTTTGTTTTTCTTTTGAGCAACAAAGAACATAACCTGTAATATGTTTTAGGGGCTGAATGATTTGCATACCGATATTTTAAAATTGATTGCCCAGAAGCATTCGGAGTTTTCCAAAGGGCAGAAGCTGATTGGGAAATATATAACCGAACATTACGAAAAGGCCGCTTTTATGACGGCTTCAAAACTCGGTTCTACAGTGGGGGTCAGTGAATCGACCGTCGTTCGTTTTGCAACTGAGATAGGGTTTGACGGCTACCCGGCGCTTCAAAGGGAACTCAAGGAGATGATCCGCAACCGGCTCACCTCCATTCAGCGCATCGAGGTGACGAACGAGCAGATTGGCAGCGAAGATGTTTTGGATAAAGTGCTTAATATGGATATTGAAAAAATTCGTCGGACTTTGGAAGAAACTTCGCGTGATGATTTTAATCGTGCAGTCGATTCAATTGTTCAGGCGAGAGATATTTATGTAATTGGTGCCAAAAGCGCTGCCACACTTGCGCGTTTTATTACCTATTATTTCAATTTGATGTTTGTAAATGTGAAACTGGTACACACTACTAGCTCCAGTGAGATGTTTGAGCAAATTATGCGGATTGGCCCGCAGGATATTTTGATTGGAATCAGCTTTCCTCGTTATCTGACTCAGACAGAAAAAGCGTTTAAATTTGCTAAAGAAAATGGAGCGACCGTCATCGCTATTACAGACAGTCCGGCCTCTCCGTTGGCGGAAGACGCAGATCACCTTCTATTGGCGAGAAGTGATATGGCTTCTTTTGTGGATAGTTTAGTCGCGCCGCTCAGTTTGATCAATGCCTTGATTGTGGCGGTTGGACTTAGAAAACAGGATGATATTTGCACTACTTTTTCTCGCCTAGAAGCGATTTGGGATGAGTATGAAGTTTATGATAAAAGCGATCGGGAGCAAGAGTCAAATGAAGGCTGATGTTATTGTGATTGGCGGGGGACCTGCCGGAATGATTGCTGCCGGAATCGCTGCAATGGGTGGTGCCCAGGTTCTTTTGCTTGAAAAAAATCACAAACTGGGACGGAAGTTGATGATTACCGGTAAAGGTCGTTGCAATGTGACAAATAACTGTGGCCTGGATGATTTTTTTTCTCATATACCGCGTAATTCTCGTTTTTTACAAAGTGCCGTACACCGTTTTACTCCTCAGGATGCTATGACTTTTTTTGAAAAGCTCGGTGTCCCGCTTAAGACGGAGCGTGGAAACAGGGTCTTTCCACAAAGCGATAGAGCTGTTGATATTGTAGATGCGCTTCAGAATTTCGTTAAGCGTTCAGGCGTTCAGGTTAGAAGAGAAGCCGAGGTTTCAAAACTTCTTTTAAATGATGGAATTTTATCTGGTGTCTCGCTTAAGGACGGAGAAGAAATTTATGCCAAAAAAGTTGTCGTAGCGTCTGGTGGAAAATCTTATCCATTAACCGGTTCTACCGGAGATGGATATAAATTTGCAGAACAGGCAGGGCATAATATAGTTCCAATTAAACCTTCTTTGGTTCCAATTGAAACAATGGAAGACTGGTGCGGTGTAGTTCAGGGACTTTCTTTGAAAAATGTTCTCCTTTCTGCGCTGGATTTGGAAAAAAATAAGACGGTTTATTCGGAGCAGGGAGAATTACTTTTTACTCATTATGGTATTTCTGGGCCTTTAGTGCTTAGTTTAAGCGCTCATTTGGAAGAGCCATTGAATTGTCGTTATCGCTTGCAAATTGATTTAAAGCCCGCTCTCGATGAGCAGACGCTTGATGCACGAATCCTTCGGGATTTTTCTCAAAATTCCAACCGAGATTTTGCAAACTCCCTGGGAAAGCTTCTACCCAGAAAGCTAATTCCGGTCGTTGTCAGACTTTCCGGAATTGCTCCAGAAACTAAGGTGAACCAAATTACAAAGGAACAGCGCCGTCGTTTTTGTGGGATTCTTAAGGCGCTTCCACTGACTCCATGGCGTTTTCGGCCAATTGAAGAGGCGGTAGTGACATCGGGCGGTGTAACTGTTTTAGAATTGAATCCGAAAACAATGGAATCAAAGCTTGTTCCGGGCCTTTTTTTTGCCGGAGAAGTGATTGATGTGGACGGCTATACTGGCGGCTTTAATCTTCAAATTGCCTATTCAACCGGCTATGCTGCCGGTATGGCTGTTAAGGAGGAACAATTATGATTTCAATTGCAATTGATGGACCAGCAGGTGCAGGAAAAAGCACCATTGCCAAACTTGCGGCCGCAGAATTATCTTATATTTATGTGGACACCGGGGCGCTCTATCGGTCAGTTGGCTGGTATGTGCTTGAACAGGGAAAAGATCCGGCAGAAGCAAAGCAGGTGGTGCCGCTTTTAAAGCGGATTTCAGTTGAGCTTCAGTATGTGAACGGTGAGCAGAGAGTTTTTTTGAATGGACGGGATGTTTCGTCTGAAATTCGATTGCCAGAAGTTTCTATGGCTGCCTCTCATGTATCTGCGATTCCGGAAGTGCGTAAGTTTCTTTTCTCTCTTCAAAGGGAATTAGCGGAAAAAAATAATGTTGTTATGGATGGAAGAGATATCGGTACGGTAGTGCTTCCACATGCCCAAATCAAGATTTTTCTTACCGCTTCTGCCGAGGATAGGGCTAATCGTCGCCTAAAGCAGCTTGCAGAAGCCGGGACATCAGTTGATTATAATACGTTGCTGGAAGAGATTAAGCAGCGTGATTATAATGATTCTCACAGAGCTGTTGCGCCACTTAAACAAGCGGAAGACGCAAAATTAATTGATACAACAGGTTGTTCACTTGAGGAGTCAGTTGATATTATTCTCGGATATATCCGAAGTTGTCTGGGAAAGTTGAGAGGAGACTGCTGACCGTGAGTTTTTATGAGTTTGCAAGAGTGGTCTGTACGGCCTTTATCCGAGTTGGTTTCCACTTTAGAGTAGAGGGATTGGAAAATTTGCCGCGGTCTGGTGGCTTTATTCTCTGTTCTAATCATCGGAGTTACCTAGATCCGATTTTTTTGGGGCTTAAAGTTCCGCGTTCGCTCTCTTTTATGGCAAAGGAAGAGCTTTTTAAGGTAAAGGTATTGGGTCCGATTATAAGAAAACTTGGTGCTTTTCCAATTGCACGTGGAAAAGGCGATACCGGTGCGGTAGAGTTTGCGATTAATACGGTGAAGGAAGGAAAAGCCCTTACCCTGTTTCCTGAAGGTACTCGCTCTAAAACGGGAGAACTTTTGAAGTTAAAATCCGGTGTAGTTGTGATTGCTGCACAGTCGCAGGGGATAATTGTTCCATCGGCTATTGTTTTCAAAGGTAAGCTTCGTTTCCGCAGAAAAGTGACGGTACGTTATGGAAAGCCAGTTTCCTGCGAGGAACTGAATCTGAAAGGAATTGATCGTCAAAGCCTGAAAGAAGCACGGGAAATACTTACAGAGAAGATCTCAGAGCTTTTGGAGGTTTCAAATTGAGCATTACAGTGGCAAAAACAGCTGGTTTCTGTTTTGGCGTTAATCGCGCGATTCAGTTGGTTTATCAACTAGCCGAAGAGGGAAAACGTGTTTGTACGTTAGGTCCGATTATTCATAATCCGCAAGTGGTAGAGGATTTACGACAAAAAGGAGTTCGAATTGTCAGTTCGCCTGAGGATGCAGAACCGGGTGAAACTTTGGTGATTCGTTCACACGGTGTTTCGTCAGAAGTTTATCAGGAGCTTGAAAAAAGAGGGATCTCTTACGAAGACGCTACCTGTCCGTTTGTTTCAAAGATTCATAAAATTGTATCGGAATATTCCGAAAAAGGATATTTGGTATTAATTGCGGGTGATCCCAATCATCCGGAAGTCAAAGGGATTGCGGGGCACTCAAGTGGAACGGTTTATGTTTTTGAGGATGAAATCGCTTTAATTAAATTGATTGAGAATCATCCGGAATCGTTAAATTTTCCGGCGATTATGGTCTCTCAAACGACATTTCAGCAAAATTTATGGGAACTTTGCAGGAAAACTGCAAAAAAACACTATACAAACCTTTTAATTTTTGATACAATATGTAATGCGACTAGTATGCGCCAGCGTGAGGCTGTGGATTTGGCGGCACGGTCGGACTATATGGTTGTAATTGGCGGGAAAAACAGCTCTAATACATTGAAACTGTTTGAAATTTGTAGCCAATATTGCGATACTGCTTTGATAGAAACCGATGTGGAGTTGGACAGGGAAGCCTTGCGGAAAGCCGGTGCAGTCGGAGTAACTGCCGGCGCCTCGACACCGGCTTATATAATTAAGGAGGTACGAAACACAATGAGTGAGATTATGAAATCA
>CAUABB010000047.1 GCA_958427155.1 uncultured Oscillospiraceae bacterium
TATCCCCCTGTGCTTTCAGTTTCTGTACATAGTCGATAAAACCGGTTTCAAAAACCCCTTGGAAATCTTTTTCGGAATCGATAAAAAACATCATGCCAAAATCGATATAACCGAAAATCCGCAGAAGATCCTCAAAGTATTTTTGAACCGTCGGCAGGTCCCGGCTGATATCATATTGCTGGTTGACGTCGGTAGAACCGATATGTCCTTGGATCATGACGTCTTTCCGGCGCGCGCCGAGGGCTTTCGCAATGTTTTCGCGGACTTCCTTTCCAGGCATAAAAACATCTAATAGATTCATGCCGTTTTCCAGGGCCGCTTCGATTGTTTCCTGAACCTGCGGGTAAGGCTTTCCGTCTAGGTGTTCACACCCAAGGCTGATCACACCTGCCCGACATCCCGTTTTTCCGATTTCTCTGTACTGCATATGGATCCCTGTCCTTTCTGAAATGTTGAGATTTGGTTCTTTGCCCCCATCTTAACACAATCTGGCGGAAAAGTCGAACGAAATTTTATTTAAAGCCTAAAACGGTAAATCTATTCGACAAATTGGCTTGAGAGCGGTTTCCAGTGTTTTTTCAAAGATAATTTTTCCGGTACTCCGTGGGGCTGCAGCGCAGATATTTTCGGAATTCCCGGTTAAAGTAACTAATATTGTTAAACCCGACGGAGCAGGCAATGTCGCTGATTTTTCGGCTTCTGTCCCGTAAAAGGAAGGCGCTTTGGCTGACGCGGTAATAATTTAAGTAGTGAATGGCCGGCATTTTGACGGCGGAACGGAAAAACCGGCAGAACTGTCCCTCGCTTAAACCGGCGAGAGCGGCCAGCTCATGCAGGCGGATATCTCTGGTGTAATTCAGCTGGATATATTCTAAGACGATTTTAATTTTTTGGGTTTTGGGGTCGCCTTTTTGGGAGGAATCGGAGAGGGTTCGCTGGGCATGAGAATAGAGCTGATACCAGATGAAGCAGAGCTCGGATTTGGCCAGCAGTTCAAAGCCTTCGTGTTTTTCTGAAAATTCGTTCTTTATTTTTCTTAAGGAAGAGAGGATTTGTTTTTCCCATCCGCTTTTAGATGTGATGTGTTTGGGCAGAATGAGCGCTCCGTTTAAAACAGGATCAAGGTAATTTTGCTGGATAATATCCCCCATGCTTCCGGATAAAAATGAGGTATGGAAGACAACCGCGAAGTAATGGCAGGGCATTTCTTTGAGAGCTACCGCGGAATGAAGCTCGTTGGAATTTACGCAGACCGCTTCCCCGGCGTAAACGGGAAAACTTTCGCCGGCAACGTGAAATTCTCCGCCGCCTTCCGTTACAAACAGAATCTCAAATTCCTCATGCCAGTGGTAGTACAGTTTATGGTAGGGAGATTCATCTTCTTCCAAACAGTAAACATCCATGGGGAATAAAGCGTTTCCGTGGGATTTGATTTCCTTTAGGCCACTGTCCGGCATATTTTCCGCTCCTTTATCAAAATCGTGTTAAAAAAGATCATTATTGTTAAAGAATCTCAAAGTAAATATCGATATAGTGTTATTATACAACACACCTTTGGAGAAATAAAGCCTGGGATGTGCGGAGGAGGAATCAGGATGGTTGAAGGTCAGGTTTTAAAAAAGGGACAAATTTTGGTTTATACCCGTATACCGGAACAGGAGGCGTATTCTACCTTTCTGGCAAACAGTGTGCATTTTGCGTACAGCCGCGATGGCAGTACTTATCAGCCTTTGAATCAGAATTATGGAATTTTATTTGCCTCAGCAACGGTTCGTCAGTCGGGAGCCCTCAATGAGAAAGGACTTCGAGATCCGTTTTTGTTCCGCACCCGGGACGGTGGATTCGGTTTGTGCGCGGTTCGTATAAATTTTGATGGAACAGAGGATGAGGAAAGCAAAGGGAAACTGTTGCTTTGGACTTCTGAGGATTTGGTTTATTTTCAGGAAAAAGGGCTGGTGGATTTGGGGGGCGGTGATTTGATCCGGAAGGCCGCCTGCTGTTATGACGCGCCGTCTGGGCAGTATGTAATTCGCTGGCAGGACGACAAAGGAAGATATTACCGGAATACCCTTGGCAGTTTAGATCGGTTGGATGACATTTCTGCTCCAAGCCCGGACGAGGCGTTTGATTTTTCCTCAGAGATCAGCGCGCCGGAGGGCGCGGTCTGCGGAAACACGCTGGAGGTGGATTCGTCTTTCGGGGAAGAACTGCTTTTAAAGTGGTCTCCCTTGGAAAATACCGCCATCCGGGTTCCGGAATCAATTTCCGTTTCCAGCAAGAAAGAATTGGAAGCGGTAGAAGCCACCGCTTTTTATTCGGATGGTTCCACCGCATTGAAACAGGTCCGGTGGGAGAGCGAAGCGGTGGATTTTCAAACGCCAGGGGTTTATCCGGTGTGCGGCACCGTTTTTCAGCCGGAATACTCCTTCCCCCTTGCCAAAGGATACGCGGACCCGGATGTTCTTTTTTGGGAAGGGCGCTATTACTTCTTGGCAACCAACGACAATACCGATTTTATCGGGATTTATGTCCGTGAATCGGACACGGTGGAAGGATTGTTTAACGGAGCGGAGGAGCATCTGATTCTGGACAAGGATGAGGAAAAAGGATTCCTGCAAACCTTTTGGGCGCCGGAGTTTCATTTGATCGGAGGGGAGCTCTATATCCTTTTCGCAGTCAGCGGCGTGAAATGGGGTCCCCAGTGTCACATGATGCGACTGAAAAAAGGCGGAAGAATCGCAGAGGCGGATTCCTGGGAATCTCCTATCCGTGTTCAGCGGATGGACGGAAAAAATCTTGCCGAAGGGGTTGAGGATATCACCCTTGACATGACCCATTTTATCGCCGGCGGCAGGGATTATTTGGCATGGTCCTATCGGATTCGGACGGGACAGCCGGAGGATTCCGGTTCCATGATCTATCTTGCCGAAACCGATTCTCAAAGACCGTGGCGGCTTAAAAGCGAACCGGTTCTTTTGACCCGTCCGTTTTATGGCTGGGAGAATAACCATCACACGATTAACAATGAGGGGCCGAACGCTTTCCTCAGCGGCGGAAAGGTTTATCTCACCTATTCGGGCGGCGCGGCCGGCGGATACAGCTACGCAGTTGGGATGCTTACCGCGCGGGAGGACGCCGACCTTCTCGATCCCAGCGTATGGGTAAAAAGCAATGCGCCGGTTCTTTCTTACTATTCAGCCGATGAGTTTGGCCCGGGACACAATTCGTTTTTTGTTGACCAGCACGGGGATTTGATGATTACCTTCCATGCCGAAGAGGATTACATCAAAGACGGTGGCTTGAGATGTTCCGGAATGAGACGTGTTCACTTTGACATTCACGGGAATCCTCGGTTCGATATGACCCTTCGCCGTGATCTCAATCCGGCTTTCCGTCGGGTAAAAATGAATGTCGTGGTGAAATAGTTTTAAAGGAGGAAAATGGAATGGGACGGATTACAATTGAAAAAGACCGTATTATCTTTACCAGAAAAGATGAGCTTACCGTTTTAGAGCCTTACGGTGAAAACTGCATCCGGTGCCGCTTTACCAGAAACAGCAGAATCCTGGATGAAGACTGGACCTTGCTCCCTCCTTCTGGCAATACCCGCTTTAAAATCACGGGTGATGAAAATGCCGCGACCATTGAAAGCGGAATGCTCTCCGTTACGGTTACTGCGGGAGATTATTTTACCGACGGCAAAGTCACCTATTTTCGAAAAGGCAAACAGATCCTCCGCACCAGGCATGAGGGGGATTACGTCAACCGCACCATTCATACGGAGGGCGATCATTATAGAATCAGCATGATTTTTGAGTCGAATCCGGGAGAGCATTTTTACGGCTTGGGACAGGAGCAGGAGGATCAGTTCGACCGAAAGGGCAGTACCAGCACCCTGATTCATTATAATACCAAAACCGCTATGCCGGTTTTATATTCCTCGCTGGGGTATGGGTTCCTTTGGAACAATCCGGCCATCGGACGCTGTGAGGTTACCAACAACCATACCATGTGGGTGGCGGACAGCGCCTATCAGGCGGACTATCTGGTTTATGCGGGAGAAACCCCCGCCGAGGTCATAAAAAAGTATTGTGACCTGACCGGATACCCTCCGGCGTTTCCGGAATGGGCGGCTGGATTTTGGCAGTGCAAACTTCGTTATGAAAGCCAGGAGGATTTTCTTGAGGTCGCGCGGGAATATCAAAAGCGCGGAATCCCGGTTTCAGCGATGGTGATCGACTTTTTCCACTGGACGGAGCAGGGGGACTGGAAATTTGACCCGAAGTACTGGCCTGATCCGGAAGGAATGTGCAAAGAGCTGGAGAAAATGGGGATTCATCCCGTTGTTTCGGTTTGGCCGACCATCAATCCCAAGAGCGAAAACTGGGAGGAAATGAGCGAACGGGGCCTGTTGATGAGAAACGAGGACGGAACCTACCCGACGTTGGAGTTCCACGGGATGCAGACATCGATCGATCCCATGAACCCGGAGACGGCGGAATTTGTCTGGGATAAAATTAAACGGAATTATTATGACCGCGGAATCCGCACCTTCTGGCTTGACAATACCGAACCGGAAGTCCACCCGGAAAATCCGGCGAACTTTAAATATTACCTTGGAAATGGCGCCCAGACCGCGCTTTTGTACCCCTATTATTACACCAAAATGGTTTATGAGGGCCTAAAGCGAGAAGGAGAGGCGGAACCAATCAGTCTGGCCAGAGCAGCCTACCCCGGCAGCCAGAAATTTGGAACGGTTGTCTGGAACGGCGATGTGGACTCCACCTTTGAGGCGCTTCGGAAAAGTGTGAAAGCGGGACTCTCAATGGGAATTTGTGGCATTCCCTGGTGGAACAGCGACATCGGAGGCTTTTTCAAGGCGGATACCGAATCGGATTATTTTAGAGAACTGATTGTGCGCTGGTTCCAGTTCGGACTGTTCTGTCCGGTGATGCGGCTGCACGGAATCCGGAAGAGACCGTCGGGTCATAAAGACCGTCATCCCGGCATTATTGAGCCGAGCGGCGGAGACAATGAGCTTTGGAGCTTTGGAGAACAAAATTACCCGATCTTAAAACATCTTGTTGAGCTTCGGGAGAAACTCCGTCCATACATCATGAAATATATGCGGATTTCCAGCGAGACAGGGGCTCCGGTGATGCGTCCGATGTTTTGGGACTATCCGAATGATGAAATTTGTTACACCCTGGAGGATCAGTATCTGTTTGGGGAGGATATCCTGTTCGCCCCAATTTTCAATCAGGGTCAGACAGACCGAAAAGTTTATCTTCCGGAGGGCGACTGGGTATCAGTTGGCGATTTTAAAACTTATGCCGGCGGGCGCTTTATTTCCTGCCATGCGGAGATTCAAGAATTTATTGCGTTTGTAAAAAAGGGAAGCTCCGTTCTGGACTGTTTTCAAAAAGACGCTGTCGGGTAATGCCGTAAAAAACGCGAAAGCTCATCTTTTGCGGAACCGCGGCAAATAAGGCGGGTCCAACGAACGGAATAATCAGGCAGAAGCAGGGCGCTGCCAACTATGGCAGCGCTCTTTTTGCCTTTCGCCCAAGCCGCAGATTTTGAAAACGGTCTGCGGCTTTTCTTTTTGCCCAAGCGTAGAAAGGAGGCGGCGGGGTAACGAAGTTTGCGCCAAAAAAGGCGGGCAAGCCGAATGGCTTGTCCGCCCTATTAGCTACCGCCCGATAAGGAGGTTCTATCGCCGCTACAGATTATTTTTATAGTTACTGCTGTCGATGATAATTCGCTTACATTTCGGACAGCAGTCGCTTTCTACATGATGAGGAGATACCGCGTTCCTTCCAAGTTGCAACGCGTACTGTTCCGTGTCATCCACGGCAAGGCTTAATCGGTGTTTTTTATCACTCCATAAAACCATTCCGCAATTTAGATAACCATGTATCATCTCTGTATTGCAATAAGGACATTTCATCATCGAACACCTACCTGTAACTTATATTTTTTCTTTTAACGGTCTGTTCCGCCGTATTTTAAAAGGGAAAGCGATTCGACCGCAGAAAGAAAACCGGAACAGCCGAAACGGCGCCGGTTTTTTAGGTTGCCGCTGTTTTTAGAGGCTTTTGGGGCGAAGGAGCTTACTGGCCGGATGTTTCCCTAAAAATTTCTCGCTGTTTTTTCAGAGGAATTTTTTTCAAAATTGTTTCATAAGCATGCCGGGCCATTTCTTTTAAAACCTGATCTGGGACGCCGCCGTTTAACAGAACCGTAAGAGCGTAAGGCTGCTGAGCCGGCGGGCAGTGGTAAGGACGGAATACCGAGCGGGGAAACTGCTGCTTGTAAAGATCTCCCTGTAGAGGTTCGCAGCGCAGCGTGGCCATGGGGACCACCGCCTCCCTTGGAAAGCTCTGGTTACCGGATAAAATGGCCAGCGCGCCGGGAACTCCTTCGGGATAAATTTCGGCAAAAATCTTTCCGCCAATCCGACAGCATCGGGGCTGGGAGCCAAACGGATAATCGCAGGAAACACCCGCAAAACTTTCGCAGAAAGCGGAAAGCTGCTGTATGGTCATTTCCTTTTCCTCCTTTTCGGTTCCCTCTATTCTTCTTCACTGAGCGCAATCCATTCCTCCAAAGCCGCGTCATGCGCAGCGCGCGCTTCTTCCAAGTCGGCGCAGAGATCCTGAAGAAGCTGATAGTCTGAAGCGTTGTCGGGATCGGAAATTTCAATCTCCAGCCGCATCACCTTTTGATCCAGCTCTTCTGTGAGTTGTTCCAGTTCCGCAAGCCGCTTTCGGCGTTTTGCATCTTCACTTCTCTGCTGCTTAGAGCGGTAAAAGCTCTCTCCTTTCCCCGATTTCTTAGGAGAGGGAGCAATGGGGGAAGTGTCGTCAGATTTTGCTTTTTCCCTTGCGGTCAGGTAGTCCTCAAAATTTCCCGGGTAAACCTTTATTCCGGTTTCGTCCAGTTCCATTATTTTGGTTGGGATTGTGTTTAAAAAATACCGGTCATGAGAAACAAAAATCAGCGTGCCGTCAAATTCCCGAAGCGCTTTTTCAAGTTCTTCCCTGCTTGCCAAATCCAAATGATTGGTGGGTTCGTCCAGAATCAGCGTATTCCGCTTTTCGGCCATCAAAATGGCAAATCCCAGTCTTGCCCGTTCTCCGCCGCTTAAAACGGCGACCTTTTTGTAGCAATTGTCCCCTGTAATCAGAACCCTTCCAAGAAGACTGCGTACCTGGTGTTCTGGCATAGACGGAAAGCGACTCCAAAGCTCCTCGAGCGCTGTGTTTTCCGGGTTCATCTGCTCGCTTTCCTGGTCGTAGTATCCTTTGGTGACGCCGCGGCCCCAGAAGATTTCCCCTTTTTGTGGGAGAAAACCGATCAGCGATTTGAGAAGGGTGGTTTTTCCAATTCCATTCGCCCCGATAATAGCAACTTTTTCATTTCTTCTGATTTCAAAGGTAATATTTTCCGCTAAAATTTTTCGATTTTCCACGTTACCAACAGCCAATTCCAGTCCTTCTACTTTTAGAAGCTCTTTGACCGGCGCAGTGACCGTTTCAAAGCGGAAGGTTGGCGTCTTCTGTTCACCAAACGGTTTTTCAATCCGCTCCATATTGGCAAGCTGATGCAGCCTGCTTTTCGCGCTGTTTGAGGTGGAAGCGCGGGCGATGTTTCGTTCGGCGTATTCCTGCATGGAAGCGATTTGAGCCTGCTGCTTGTCATATGCTTTCTGCCACGCTTCCCTCCGCTCAGCTTTTAACTCTTTGTATTTGGTATAATTTCCCGGGTAAGAAAAAAGCCGGCGCTGTTCGATTTCCCAGATTTCGGTGACAAGCTTGTCCAGAAAATACCGGTCGTGTGAAACAACCAATAAGGCCCCTTTATAACCTGTGAGATACCCCTCCAGCCACATGACGGTTTTAAAGTCCAGGTGGTTGGTGGGTTCGTCTAAAATTAAAAGCCCTGGCTGCTCCAGAAGAAGCTTTGCCATGGCAAGACGGGTTTTTTCTCCTCCGGAAAGGGAGCCGATCTGCCGGGAATAAAGTTCCTCCGGGAACCCCATCCCGCTTAGAACTGTATTAATCTTCACCCGAATCTGGTAACCATCCCCTGCCTCAAACTCGGCGGTTCGGCGCGCGTATTCGGCCGCAAGCGCATTATAAAGAGCGGAACCTGGGGAAAGAGCGGATATTTCTTCTTCCAGTTCCCGAAGCTTCTCTTCCGCTTTTAAAAGAGGCGCGAAAACAGAAAGCATTTCGTCCAAAATGGTTCGGGTGGTTTCAAGCCCGCTGTTTTGCTCCAGATAACCCACGGTCAGACCGCTTCCCTTAGCAACTTCTCCACTGTCCGGTTCATATTTTCCGGTCAGGAGATTTAGGAGGGTGGATTTACCGGCGCCATTGACCCCGATCAGCCCGATTCGATCCCCTTCCTGAACGGAAAGGCTGACATGGTCCAAAATTAATTTATCGCCAAAACTTTTTACAAGTTCGGTACAGGATAGCAGCATAAGAGAAGTTCCTTTCCGCCGCGGGGGAAAGACCGCGGCAAAATAAAAAGGGATAAAGCAGTTAATTTTTACAGAGAGGACGGAAGCGTTTGGGCCTCCTCCTGGAGTTGGCGGATAAATCTTGCCGTGTGAAACCCATCACAGACGGCATGATGAACTTGGATGGAGAGGGGCAGAAGGCAGCGACCATCCCGCTGAAAAAATTTTCCCGCCGTGAAGATTGGAGTGAGATAATCAAATCCACTTTCGATATTGAGATGAAAGCTTTGAAAGGTGACCCATGGAATCACCGAAACAGTAAAATGATTTGGGGGAAGTTCTGGCTTTGGGTTCATTTTTTGTATATCACCATAATCCTTCCGATCCTTCTCGTAATTTTGACAGAACCGGTGGTAATCAAGGTCAAATTCTGTCCAGAGGTTTGAAAAGGTTTCATTTTCGGGATGAAAAACCGTATAGCAAGGTAACATTTCATCATAAAATCCCGGTTCGCCTTCAGCACTAAGGGACATCCGGAATTCTTTGTGCTGGTTGACAACTTTTGTGAGAAGATAAAGCAAGGTAGGCGTAAGCCTTAACGCCGCCTTTCGGATTTCCGTGATGTCCAGCTCGGCGGTGACGCTGTAGGTGCAGGGAACATTTAAACGGTAATGCTCATAATATTCTTTTCGGTTCCAGTTTGACAGGTCGATTCTGTGAAATTCCAAGGAGATCCTC
>CAUABB010000048.1 GCA_958427155.1 uncultured Oscillospiraceae bacterium
GTGATTTATCATTTTTTCTATGACATTGTAGTTCTGTATGGAGTGGATATCCCTGCTTTTTATTCTCCAGCCATGAATATTATTCGGGATATTTTTGCCGGGCTTTTTATTTTTATTTCGGGTACAGCCTGCCGGTTTTCAAGAAGTAATTTAAAACGCGGAGTGCAGTGCTTTGCATTTGGAATGGTAATGACTTATGTAACAGCGGCGGTTATGCCCGACATGCCAATTCTTTTCGGAATTCTTCATCTCCTCGGCGTTTGCATGATTCTTTTTGCTTTTATAGAAAGGTTTCTAGATAAGATTCCGCTTTGGGTAGGAATTTCGGCCTGCGTCTTCTTGTTTGGTTTAACTTGCGGAATGAAGGACGGCTTTTTGGGACTTCCTGGTGTATTTGAACTTCCTCACCTTCAGCTTTTTCGCGAAAGTGGTCTCTTTTTCCCGTTTGGTATTACGGGAGATGGTTTTGTTTCTTCCGATTATTTTCCTCTTTTACCATGGATATTTGTTTTTTTAGCGGGGACGTTTTTTGGTATTCCGGTTAAATTCGGGAAGATGCCGGGCTTTTTTTACAGAAAGCATTTGCCCCCTCTTGCTTTTGTGGGAAGGCATACTCTTTGGATTTATCTGCTTCATCAACCGGTGTTGATGGCAATTTGCGTAGTGGTATTCAGTTTGATTCGTTAAGAGATGAAAAGGGTTATCTCTAAAGATGAGACTGTTTGCAAAAAAAAACACCGTCTGTTTAACAGACGGTGTTTTTTCTAATTTTTGAAACAAGAGTTCAAAGGACTTTCCAAAGATCATCTTCCCCTTTTTCACGGGAAACACAACTCAATATGGAATGATGGACCATATCATCGATAGCTTGGTCAGTATAAAAAGCCATATGCGGTGTGACAACGACGTTTGGAAATCCACGCAGGATGGAAAGTTCCCGATTTTTTAATATATCCGCCTTGTGGTCAAAATAATACAACCCAAATTCATTTTCAATTACATCAAGACCGGCTGCGCCAATCTTTCCATTTTCCAAGTTGTTAATCAGGGCGGTGGTATCGATTAATCCTCCACGAGCTGTGTTGATTAGGATAACCCCATCTTTCATTCTAGAAATCGCGTTTAAATTAATCAGATGCCGGGTGCTGTCCGAAAGTGGAAGATGAAGCGAGAGCATATCGCATCGCTGTAGCAGTTCCTCAAACGGGAGGTATTCGGCATATTGCTTTGCCTCTTTTGACTCTATAATATCATAGGCATATAATTTGCAGCCGAAACCGCTTAGGTTTTGCAGTACAGTTCGGCCGATTTTTCCTGTTCCAATAATTCCAACAGTGAAATTTTTAAGTTCCCGCCCCTGAATTCCAGGTAGTGTAAAATCATTGACAGATGCCCGTTCCATAATCCTTTTGGTCTTTCGAATACACATTAACATCAGCATGACTGTGTAGTCGGCTACACAGTGGGGAGAGTAAGTTGCGTTACTGACCATGAGTCCAAATTCTTTTGCCGCCTCCAGGTCGATGTGATCATAGCCAATGGTTCTAGTAGAGATCATCCGGACACCATTTTGCGCGAGTTTTTCAAGAAGGAGACGATCCATCCTGGTGGTAATAATACTGATAGAGGGATAGCCTTTTGCAAGATCCGCGTTTTCGATGCTGGGGGGGTCTGGGCAAAAGCCTAGTTCAACCCCATACTGCTTGGCATATCGGGCAAAAGGTTCGGCTTCATCAAAATCGCGGTAATTGTATACAAATAATTTTGTCATATAAAAGTCCTTTCAGCGAAAGAAAATTCTCTAGGGGATTATTTCTGCCAGTATTTCCGGTCAAGGCTTCGGTACTGTACCGCCTCGGCAATGTGGGCGGTATCAATTTTGTCACTTCCGTCTAGATCCGCAATGGTTCTTGCAACCTTGACTACGCGGTCGTAGGCGCGTGCAGACAGGCCAAGATGTTCAAAGGCTGTTTTTAAAAAGGCAGAGGCACCGTCGGTCATGGGACAGCATTCATGCAATTTTCCAGACGGAATCCGGGCATTGGAATAAACACCGAACTTTTCGAGACGCTCTCTCTGAAGCATTCGCGCTTTTTGCACTCTTTTTTTAATCTCTGCCGAGGATTCAGCAGCTTTTCCAGAAGCGAGGTGTTCATACTCCACAGGCATAGCATCTACATGAAGGTCGAGCCTGTCAAGAAGAGGGCCGGAAATTTTGGAAAGATACCTGGAAACCTGCGCTTCCTTACAAATACAGTTTCGAGTGGGATGCCCATAATACCCGCAAGGGCAAGGATTCATTGCCGCGACAATCGTTACAGAACAGGGGTAGGTAAAGCTTCCGCCGATTCGGGAAATGGTAATTTCCTGATCTTCGATAGGTTGTCGGAGAACCTCGAGAGATTGACGGGAAAATTCCGGAAGCTCATCAAGAAACAATACGCCGTTATGAGCAAGCGATACCTCGCCTGGATGAGGTGTCGATCCGCCGCCCGCCAGCCCGATGGCAGAAATGGTGTGATGAGGAGCCCGGAAGGGGCGAACCGTAATTAAAGGGGAACGCTGGCTCAACAGACCTGCTACCGAGTAAATTTTGGAGGTTTCAATCATCTCTTCAAACGACATATCAGGAAGGATAGAGGGAAGGCGTTTTGCCAGCATGCTTTTTCCTGAACCCGGAGGGCCGATCAGGAGAAGATTGTGACCACCAGCTGCTGCAATTTCCATTGCCCTACGGCCGCTTTGTTGCCCCTTTACGTCGGCAAAATCGGGAGAAAAAACTTCTTCTGCGGAGTCTGGAAGCTGAGAATGAGCTGGTTTCAGCAAATTTTTCCCTTCCAAAAAATTGATTAGCTCATTGATGTGGGAGACACCGTAAACTTTAACTTTTTCTACTACACCGCCTTCCAGTTCGTTTTCCTTTGGAAGGAAAACCGTATTTATTCCTGATTCCTTTGCGGCAAGAACCATGGGGAGAATCCCGTCGACCGGGCGAATATCCCCGCCAAGCGAAAGTTCCCCTAAAAATGCAGCACCTGAGAGGGAAGCGGTGAGCTGTCCACTTGCAGAAAGAATTCCAAGAAGAATTGGCAGGTCATAAAGAGGGCCGCTTTTTTTGCGGTCGGCCGGTGCAAGATTAACAGTAATTCGATGGATAGGAAAGGAATATCCGCAATTTTTTAAAGCCGCGCGGACTCGATCCCTGCTTTCCTTAACGGCAGCATCTGGCAAACCAACTATGTCAAACCCGGGAAGTCCGGGTGTAATATCTGTTTCTACACTGACTGGAAAAGCACTCAATCCCCAAAAACCCATACTGGAAATTTTGGCGAACATAGAGACATCCCCTCTCTGCCATTTATGATTTTATACTTCGTTTTTATTATACAATAGCTTTTTTATAAGGACAAGCAGGCAACAGGGGAGAAAGACAAAAAAGAGATCCTATTTTTGTGCAGTATTATCAAATAAGGTTGAAATTATCCACTATAAACTTAAAAATTCGATCAACAATTTATTTCCTGTTCACAATTAATTCTGTAAATTTTGCTATGATAGGGTAGTTAAAACGCATCTCGGCGATGGCTGGGTAGCTGTTTGCAAATTGTTATCAGGAGGAGCAATGTATGATCGAAGTATCAAATCTCGCCAAACATTATGGCAGTAAAGCGGCGCTTGACGGCATTAGTTTTACGGTCAATGAAGGCGAAATTCTCGGCTTCCTCGGACCGAACGGCGCAGGTAAGTCGACTACAATGAATATCCTTACAGGATATCTGTCATCCACGGAAGGAACGGCGAAGGTCGGCGGCTTTGATGTTCTTGACAACCCAATAGAGGCCAAAAAGCTGATTGGTTACCTGCCGGAGAATCCGCCCCTGTATATGGATATGACGGTGAAGGATTATCTCAACTTTATTTTTGACTTAAAAAAGGTCAAACTGCCTCGTGAGGACCATATTAATGAGATCTGCCGGCAAGTTAAAATTGACCATGTTTCCCACCGGTTGATCAAAAACCTTTCTAAAGGGTATAAGCAGCGTGTCGGTATGGCACAAGCTTTGGTAGGAAATCCGAAAGTCTTGATTCTGGACGAGCCTACCGTTGGCCTTGATCCAAAGCAGATCATTGATATCCGTAATCTGATTAAAAATCTGGAACGCAAACATACCATCATTCTGTCTTCTCACATTCTGCCGGAAGTCCAGGCAATCTGCAATCGCGTTATTGTTATCAATAACGGTAAAATCGTTGCGGATGACACGACGGAAAATCTTTCGAAAAACCTTTCGACTGACCACCGGTTTACCATCCGGGTTGAGGGACCAGAAAATGATGTTTACCGCCTGCTTTCAACCATTCCTGTGATGAAAGAGGTCACCACGTTGGGTGAAAAGGAACCTGGCTGCTATGATTACATTATCGAAAGCAAGCCCGATACCGATTGCCGCCGTGAAATGTTCAAGCGCCTTGCGGAACGGAATTTCCCCATTCTTGGTCTGCGCTCCAGTGAGCTGACGCTTGAGGATATCTTCCTGCAGCTGACTGATTCCAAAAGCGGAGGTGCAAAATAAATGTTA
Organism: uncultured Oscillospiraceae bacterium; assembly: GCA_958427155.1. Classification (GTDB taxonomy): domain Bacteria; phylum Bacillota; class Clostridia; order Oscillospirales; family Ruminococcaceae; genus Metaruminococcus_A. The sequence goes on from CAUABB010000048.1 coordinate 4,581, forward strand.
GCAATTTTCAGACGGGAATTAAACGCATATTTTTCTTCAGCGATCGGCTATGTTTTTCTGGTGGCATTTTACCTGTTTACAGCACTTCCGTTTACGGCGATGATGCTGAGCTATACCAGTGATTTGGCTGCGGTTTATAACATTACTTATTATATTTTGATGATCTTTGTACCCATTCTTACCATGAGGTTGTTCAGCGAGGAACGCAAGCAGAAGACGGATCAGGCGCTTTTGACCGCTCCGGTAAACCTTAGCTCAATTGTTATCGGGAAATTTTTGGCTGCCTTCTGTGTTTTGGCCATTGGCATTGCTGTGATTCTTGTGTACGCTATCGTACTGGCGATTTTTGCTACCATGGAATGGGCTGTTATTTTGGGAAGCCTGTTAGGAACCCTTTTGATGGGCGCTGCGCTGATCTCGATTGGAATGTTTATTTCAGCTTTGACAGAGAACCAGATTATCGCCTATTTGGGTGGCTTTATTTTAGGTCTTGCGTTTATGGTCTTAAATGTATTTGAGTATATGGTGCCAGCTGGTTTTATTCGCGAGCTTTTTGGTTCTCTTGCGTTCTATGACCGTTATTATCCGTTGACAGCGGGCATTTTTAACGCGGCCGATCTGCTGTATTTTATCAGCTTTATCGTCGTGTTCAGCTTTTTGACCATGCGTGTTCTTGAAAAGAGACGCTGGGCGTAAGGGAGAGATGATAAAGATGAAGATAAAAATAAACAAACCGAACTTTACTCAAAAGCGTAATTTCAAATATGGAGCTGTAGCTACGGCAATTACAGTCGGCTTTGTAGCTCTGGTAGTTGTGGTAAATGTAATTGCAACCCTGCTGCTGGAAAAATACCCGCTAACGTTGGATATGACCAGCACAGGAAAGTATGAAATTTCTCAGGAATCTATCGATTATGTGCAGACTCTTGATCAGAACGTGACAATTTATGTCATGGCGGACGAGTCCTATTTTACTGACCCGAATAACACTTATAACTATCAGGTAGGACAGATTTTGAAGAAGTATGTCCAATACAACGATAAAATCGCTCTTTCTTTTATTAATCTTGAAACCAATCCAGGTTTTGCGTCTCAGTATCCTGACGAGTCCTTTGCGGCTGGGGATGTTTTCTTTGTGTCTGATCTGAGGACCCAGAAGTTCAGCTTTGACGATCTGTTTAATATTACCTACAATAGCAGTACCGGTGGCGTTTCTTCCATTTCTTCCAAGGCGGAAGAAACCGTTACCAGCGCTCTGCTTTATGTAACAGATGCTGACCCGACCAAAGTTGTGATCACCAGCGGCCATAACGAGGATGCCGTGGGAGGACTTACCAATCTGCTACAGAAAAACGGGTTTGAACTGAGCACGGTCCAAACGCTTGGTGCGGAGATCGATTCTTCTGCCGACATTGTTGTTGTGGCTGCTCCTATGGTCGATTTCACTGAAGCGGAGATTAAAAAAATTGATGATTTTCTGGTAAACGGCGGCGCTTACGGCAAGCAGATGGTCTATATCGCGAATCCGAGCCAGCCGGAGCTTCCCAATCTGGAAGCGTTCCTGGCAGAGTGGGGAATTGGATTTGAAGACGGCGTAGCGCTTGAGACGAATTCGGATTTGATCTATTATGAAAATTCGTTTTCTATTCAGGATCCTGAAAGCATTGATCTGGAGTTTATCGGCAGAACCGATGAACTGAAATCTCAGATTTTAATGCATAATGTACGTCCTATTATTCAGCTGTTTGAGGCGCAGAACCTCCGCAGTACTAAGGTTTTGTGTACGACCTATGACAGTGCGGTTCTCCGCCCGCTGGACGCTTCAGATGATTGGACAACCGAAGGACAGCAGACTCAAGCGTTCAACACGATTTTAGTTGGGATCAGGGAGACAGATACAACTGTTCAGTCCGAGGTTCAATCTTCTAATGTGGTAGCGTTTGCTTCCAGCGATATGTTCGCTTCTGGTTTTGGAGATTCTGATATCTTTGGGAACAGCCAGTTTACGGTATCTCTGCTGAATCAGTTGACTGGAAAAGAAGAAAATGCGATTACGGTTACAGCGAAAGATTTGGTGCCGGTAAGTCTTGATATTAATCAGACTACAGCTATTGTTCTTGGTATTGTTTTTGTTGCGGTTCTTCCCCTCGTAATTTTGGTGAGCGGACTTGTGGTATTCTTGCGCAGGAGGAATCTGTAATTTATGAATAAAAAAATTAAGGCACTGATTATTGGTGGCGCTGTTTTGGTTGTGCTGGTCGGTGTTTTGGTGACCCTGTTGCTGCTCAATCAAAACGGGGAGGGAGAGACGTCCAGCAGTTCTTCTTCCTCTGCGTCGGTTAATGTGTTAGAAAAAAATGTAAACAATATTCAGACTCTGACAATTAAAAACGCTAAGGAAGAAATTGTCATGCGTCAGTCAGAAGATAGTGTATTTTCTGTGGATGCATTGCAGGACCTTCCGGCGGATCAGAGTGAGGTTAAAAGCGCATTTTCCGCTATGGCGGTTATTGATGCGATCAAGATTGTGGACAGTTCTCCTGAGGATTTGGGAGAGTATGGTCTTGATAATCCTACTGTAGTGGAAGCTTCTTTTAAGGACGGAACCAGCTGTGTGTTGAAGATTGGTCAGCAGTCCCCTTTAAAAGACGGCTACTATGCAATGCTGGAAGGTGATTCTAATCTATATCTTCTCAGTGAAGACCCTTATGGGACTTTCTGTACAATTCTCAGTAAGGACTATCTGACACGGGCGATTATTTCGGATAATCAGGGGAAAGAGGCTTCGGAACTGGTGGCAAAGATGATCCTGAACCGGGATGATATTGGCCAGGAGCTTGTTTTTGAGCAGATTGACGACGATGAGGATGAACACTTTGCCCCAATGTATGCCAGTGCGTTCGTGATGACTTCTCCGATCAAAGCTTATGTTGAGAGCACCTATTTTGACGATATCGCGGATAATGCAATTTCGTTTACCGCAAGTTCTATTGTTGGAATTTTTCCAACGAATGAGGAGTTGCAGCAGTATGGACTTACGGATCCGCAGGCAACTTTTATCGTTGAGATGAAAGATGGTTCTCGAATTGAGGTTCGAGTTGGAAACGAGTGTTATGGTGATCCGACGGAGGATGAAGAGAGTACGACAGTAACCGGTTATTATGTTCAGCTTGTGGGAAGAGATGCGGTTTATTATATCAAAACGGGACAGATGCCCTTTATGTATACTTCCGTTTTTGACATGCTTTCGCAGATTGCGTTTGCTCCCAGCATTACTGAAGTGGATACTTTGACGGTTAACGCACAAGGAAAAGAATATTTGGTTGACTTTACGCAGGAAGAGACGGCCTCAGAAGATGAGGATTCTTCAGAGGTTTCTGTAACCGGAACGGTTAATGGCACTGCGGTAGATCAGGACAAATTAACGGACTTTTATGTTTATGTCGTTTCGGCGTTAGCGAATGACATTTATATTGAAACACCTTCAGGCGCTCCAATTCTCACCTTGACATTCCGGTTTAACGACTCTTCTTTAGAACCGTTAACGGTTACATTCCATGATATAGGTGACCGAAAAGCGTCAATTACAATTAACGGACAAACTCGTTTTGAAACGCGGATGAGTTATGTGACGACTTTCTATGACAATATAGAGGCGATTGCTCAAAACAAGGAGATTAATCCTAACTATTAATTGTATTTGGAAAAATTATGGAAAAGCGGCAGATAAAATATCTGCCGCTTTTTTCGTATAGGTCAAATTGCCGATTAACTACAGAAAAGATGATTTCCAATCCGTTTAATAACGGGTCTGCTTCTAATCCATTGGTTTGAAGTTTTGTCTGGGTTATAATAATAGATAGCACCGCCTGAGGGGTCATTGCCGTTAAGAGCTTCCCGTGCTGCCTGATAGGCTGAGTCGGCGATTGGCTGGTCAAATTGACCGTCGGTAATTGCGGTAAAAGCACCTTTTTGATAAATAACTCCGGAAAGTGTGTCCGGAAAAGAGGGATGTTCTACCCGGTTTAAGACAACCGCGCCTACCGCTACCTGACCAATATAGGGCTCTCCTCGGGCTTCGGCAGAGATAATTCTGGCCAGTAGATAGACGTTTGAATCGGTTGCTGGAGGAATTGTTCCAATTGTGATTCCAAGCGCTTTTAAGGTTTGAGGACCTGCAATTCCGTCGACCTGCAACCCTTTTTGTTTTTGAAATTTTCGAACAGCCTCTTCTGTAATGGGACCATAGTAGCCTGTAATGTCTTCATGAAAAAGGCCGCGGTCCTTCAGTGCCTGCTGAATGGCTTTAACCTCTTCGCCTCGTGAACCATATTTGGATAAAACATCAACTGTTTGGGTATTTTGTAATGGAAGGCAGGAAATTGTGAGAACAGCCACCAACAAGCTTATAAAAAGCCAAAGAATAAATTTTGCCGGAGAGCGACAGACATTAACCTTTTTCTTCATAAAAAAACCTCGTTTCAAAAGCTTTGAGTACTGTTAAATTTCCCTTTTTCGGTTTCTTTATCCTCAAAAACAAAAAAAAGAGAAAAAAGGGCTTGACAAAAAGGGAAGGGAT
>CAUABB010000049.1 GCA_958427155.1 uncultured Oscillospiraceae bacterium
TCGCAGCAGGGACAGGTCAGAAGAATCCGGGCTTGAGGGGTCAAATCCGGTCAGTTCAAGCAGCTTTCGGGCGGCTGCATAACTTTCTGGATGAACCGCTGTCCGGTCCAGGTATTCTTTGGATTCTGGAACTCTTAGAAAGCCTGCACACTGCTCGAAGGCTTTGTTTCCAAGTTTTGGCACCTTCATCAAAGATTTACGCCCCGGGAAGGCCCCGTTTTCTTCCCGGTAGGTGACAATGTTTTTGGCCACTGTTTTATTGATTCCCGCAACATAGGAGAGAAGCGATTCACTGGCGGTATTTAGGTCGACCCCTACGGAGTTGACGCAGTCTTCTACCACGCCGGATAAAGCAGCTCCCAACTGGTTTTGCGGCATATCGTGCTGATACTGCCCCACCCCGATCGCCTTGGGGTCAATTTTAACCAGTTCTGCCAGCGGATCCTGAAGGCGCCGGGCAATTGAAACTGCGCTGCGGAGGGAAACGTCAAAATCCGGAAATTCTTCAGCTCCGAGTTTTGAAGCCGAGTAAACGGAAGCGCCCGCCTCACTTACAACCATGTAGGCGGTCTGTCCACCGAGTTCCCGCAGGGTGTCTGCTACAAATATTTCAGACTCGCGTGAAGCAGTTCCGTTTCCAATTGCGATGACAGAGACGTGGTATTTGCGAATCAGTTCCAGCAACGTTTTTCGCGCTTCCTCCGTTTTGTTTTGAGGCGGTGTGGGATAGATCACAGTCGTGTCTAGCACTCGACCCGTTTCGTCTACGACGGCAATTTTACAGCCAGTGCGGTAGGCGGGGTCAAAACCCAGCGTTACCGCACCTTTAACCGGCGGCTGCATGAGAAGCTGCTTTAAGTTGACGGAGAAAACTTTAATTGCGTTCTCGTCGGCTTTCTCTGTAAGCCCAGAGCGGATTTCTCGTTCCAAAGAAGGAAAGATAAGCCGGGAAAAAGCATCCTTGCAGGCTGCCTTGACGGTATCGGTGCAGGGGCCGACCGGCGGTTTCACAATTTCCCGGAAAATAATTTCCATGCAACGACTTTCTTCACAGATGAGAGAAATTTTAAGAATTCCTTCCCGTTCTCCCCGGTCAACTGCGAGAACGCGGTGTCCAGCTATTTTTGAGATAGGCTCCGTATAATCATAATACATAGAATAAACGGTATCTTCTTCCGTCTTCCCTTCAGAATGGAGAGAAGCGCTTTTTAGCAGGTAAGAGCGTAACTTTCCACGGAGAACTGCATTGTCAGACACCTGTTCTGCGATAATATCCATCGCGCCCTGAAGTGCTTCCTCGGGAGAGTGGAGCTCTTTTTCGGGATTACAGTAGCCGCTTGCCAGTGAAAGAGGTGAGTCTGACTTTGGGGATTGCTCTAAAATTTCCAGAGCCAGAGGTTCCAGCCCTTTTTCTTTTGCCACGGAGGCGCGTGTACGCCTTTTCTGTTTGTAGGGGCGGTAAAGATCCTCCACTTCGGAAAGGATTTTCGCCTCTGCGAGGGATTTTTCCAGTTCGGGAGTGAGTTTCCCTTGTTCTTCAATCGCAGACCGAACCTCTTCCTTTCGTTTTTGCAGTCCCCGCAGATAAGAAAGCCGGTCCGCGAGGGCGCGCAGAAGCTGGTCGTCCAAAGACCCGGTCATCTCTTTGCGGTAACGCGCGATAAAAGGTATGGTGTTTCCATCATCAATTAGTTTTACAACATTTTCTACCTGTCCGGCACGAAGGTGAAATTCGTTTGTAAGCTGCTGAACCAGTTCCATAAGTTATTGTTCCTCCTGGGTGAGCTTCAGGCAAAGCGTAAGCTCTAATTCGTGATTATCATATACCAGTTTGATATTTTCAAGGGCCTTTTCATCCGCCGTAGGAACAGCGTTTGAAATTTCATCAAAGGATTTGGGGTGCTTTTCGTATTTTAAACGGTTCCGATGGTCTGAAAGAGACCAGTAGTATCCAGTCCCCCTCAAAATTCCAAAATGCATCAGGCCGTCGGATAGCGTTGGAGTATAACCCGGAATGTTTCCAAGTGCAGCTGTTTCGTACAGACAGCGACAGATAGCGGTGAGAACCCCGTCCTCGTTTTGTGAAGCGGTTTTTGGAAGGCGAAGGGACGGCGCCGGAAAAATCAGAGGTGTATGCAGACCGACGCGGAGTATATTTGCCTGGATCCGTATACCACACCATCCTCCTTCAAAAGCAGTTAAAAATGGAAGCAGGATAAAGACGGCGCGTGAAATAAGATCCTCAAAACGATGAAGCACGGCTCTGTCAAGTCCTTCAGCAAAAAGGGTTTCCAGTTTCCGGTAAATTTTTTCTTCCCAGTCCGGCATGCTGGTGAAGATAATTTTTTCCTCTTTTAAATTCATAAAAACCTCCTTTTAAGTTATGAAAGATATATTCAGGAGATAATGTTGATTTTATGTAATTGACTATCTAGCAAACCTTTGAAGAAGTCCTTTTATTATACCACGGGATTATTTAATTTACGAGAGTGATAAGTTACAAAAATCAATCTGTGCAAATTTGGCCTTATATTTTGTGAAAGATGAGTATTGTTTTACAATTCTTTTGGTTGATATAATAGAATAGGTCTATTGTTCGTATGTGGTTAAAAACTCATTTAAGACGGGCATAGGCAAGCTATTTTTTCTTGAAAAACAACTAGGGTTTTTACATTTTTAGAAAAGGCCGTTATATTTCTAAATATTTTTAAAGGGGGGCTCGTCAAATGGAAAGCGAAGTAAGAATATCGGTCGTGCAGGAGTACAGCGAAATTGCCGAAATTGCGGCGTTAGCAGATGAAGTGTGGCATGAGCACTACAGTAATCTGCTTTCAAAGGGTCAGATCGATTATATGGTGGAAAAGTTTCAGAGCGAAAAGGCGATAGTTGAGGCGATTGCCAAGGACTCATATACCTATTATGCAATCCGAGACGCCGGTCAAATCATTGGCTACTGTGCGGCGCAGCCCTGTGAAAAGGATCACAGCCTTTTTTTAAGTAAGCTTTATATTCACGCGGATTATCGGGGCAAACGGATTTCCAGGCTTGTGATGGCGATGCTTTCTGAGAGGTGTATTACAGATGGGTATCATTCCATCTGGTTGACGGTTAATAAGGGAAATAAAACTTCTATTGAAATATACAGGAAACTCGGATTTACCATTGAGCGGGAACAGGTAACGGATATCGGGAATGGCTATGTGATGGATGATTATGTCATGCGCTACCCGGTCAACTTGGGGTAGTTTGCTGGCGAAAGGTGATTTATTTCAGCAAAACAACAATGCAAATTTTCACATCAGGCAATGGCATAGCGGATGGAGATGAACTCGCTTTGAAGCTTTTTGTCAGGAATAAATTGTTTTATAAAAATTTGGTGCTTCTTGCGCTTCCTCTGATTGGTCAGTCTATGATCAACCAGGGTGTCAATATGATGGATACAATTATGCTGGGAAATTTTGGAGAGGTTACCATATCCGGGTCCGCTCTTGCGAACCAGTATTATTTAATTTTTACCATCCTGCATTTCGGACTGTCCGGAGGGGCAGCGGTAATGACAGGGCAGTTTTGGGGCAGGAAAGAGATCGAACATATCCGGGGCGTTATTACACTTGCGTTGAGAATCAGTGTTTGTGTTGCTTTGGTGATGTCTTCCCTTTCCTATTTTGCCGGAACTGAGATTATGGGCTTTTATACGAGTGATCCGTTGATTATTGCAGCGGGTGCCAAATATATGAGAATTATGGCGTTTGGATACCTAATGCATGGAATTTCTTTGACACTGGTAATTATCTACCGCACAGTTCATCTGGTAAAGATTGGGTTTTTCAGCTCTCTTATTTCTTTTTTTGTCAATATTTTTTTCAACTGGATTTTTATTTTCGGAGAGCTGGGTGCGCCTCGAATGGAAATTGAAGGCGCAGCTCTCGGCACGGTTATTGCGCGGGCAGTTGAATTTGTTATTGTAGTGGGTTATGTCTTTTTTGCGGATAAACGGATTGGTTACCGCTTCAAAAGTTTGTTGCTGCCAGTAAGGGAGTATATCCACAGTTTTGTTCGGCGCGGGGCACCGGTTATTATCAGCGATGCCATGCTGGCCTTTGGGGAAAATATGCTTTCCATGGTTATGGGCCAGATGGGGGCGGTTATGGTTGCTGCCAACAGTATTACAGCAGTGGTGGTTCAGTGTTGTACGGTTTTCTCCATGGGCCTTTCCGGAGCGGCTTCGGTTATTACGGGGAACGCTGTCGGTGCCGGGGAATATGACCGGGCTGAGCAGGAGGGGATTACACTCTTCGTTTTCAGTGTCCTGGTGGGAATTTTGGCTGCTGCGGTAATTTTACTGCTTTGTCCGTTGATTGTAAACGCTTATAATGTCAGCGATGAAACCAAAAATTTAGCAAGCGTATTTATGTCAATCATGGCTTTGATAGTCGTGTTCCAGACGAGCGGCGGCGTTTTGACGAAAGGGGTTCTCCGCGGTGGGGGCGATACAAAGTTTTTAATGTTCGCAGATGTAGCTTTTCTTTGGCTTGCGTCAATTCCGTTTGGGGCGCTGGCGGGGCTTGTTTTCGGATGGGAGCCGGGGTTGGTTTATTTTTTGTTAAAAATTGATCTGGTTATTAAGGCTATCTGGTGTATCTTTCGTCTTTACAGTCGGAAATGGATCCACCTGGTACGGGTGGAAGATTAAATACTGACAGAAAACGCTGCACCTTATTTTGGTGTGGCGTTTTTTATACAGCTTAGAGAGTAGATTTAAGCTGTCATCGAAAATGCGAACAATTTGACAGAGATGAAAGAGAAAAAAGAGGATAAATTTTGACTTAACTGCTCCTCAGTTTGGCTACTACGTCACAAATTGGCTTTAATAAAAGATGTTTTTTCTCGAAAGGGTATAAAAATAAATTGATTTGGGTTAGAAAATATTTGCGTCAGATCAGAAAGGGACTTATAATAGAAAAAGTTAAAGGGGAAATAATGAAAATTCAGCGTTTTTGCCTGTGGGACATCAAGAGGGGATGACCTACCGCGCTATTGTCGAGTTGAGTCCTTGCTAGTTCGGTATTTTATACTGAACGGTTGCTGAATGACAGGAGAATTTTTATGAGAGAACGAAAGTTTCGAATTGCTTTTACCGGCGCATATGATATCGCTAATTATGGGGATCACCTGTTCCCTCCTATCTTTCAAAAAGAAATGGAACAGAGAGGAATTCCTTGTGAGATTTTTCTGTTTTCCCTGTTTGAAACAGAGGAACCATTCCGGGAAGGAATTCGGGTGTATGCCTTGTCACAGCTTGAGAAGATGCATCTTCAGAAACCGTTTGACGCAATTGTTGTAGGAGGAGGGGAATTAATCCACTATTCTTCCTGTCAGCAGCTTTTCAACCCGAGTGATACGGATTATCAAACTTATAATATCTATGCAACTTGGATCGTTCCCTCTTTAGTTGGACTAAAATATGGAATTAAAATCCTTTGGAATGCCCCCGGAGGGCAGTACCCCTTTCCAGAGTTTTACCGTTTCTATACTAGATATCTTACATCCTCTGTGAATTATTTAAGTGTGCGGAACCGTTCTACCAAAGAATTTTTAGCGGAGTGCGGGATACCGGATGAAGAGATTTCTCTTGTCCCAGATACTGGTTTCCGGGTTAGGTCGCTTTATTCGGAAAAAGAGCTTTATGAGTGTCGGGAAAGATTACTTGGATTTGATGCGCCTTATGCAGTTCTTCATATGAACCGTCATATCAAAGATGAGGACTTTGATGAGCTGATCAACACAGCGAAATTTTTGCGTGGGAAAGGATTGCAGGTGGTCTGCTTTCCTCTTGCTTATACCCATAATGATATGTCAATGGTCAGAAGGGTTCAGACAGTTTTTCCGGAGGTTCGGATCGTTGGGGTATCAGAAAATCAGATTCTCTCTCTTCAGGAGATGGTCAGTCTCCTGTCTGGATGTTCGCTTTATCTTGGAATCAGCTTTCATGGGGCTGTCACCGCTTTGGCATTTGGGAAACGGGCTGTGAATTTTGATTATATAGGAAGTGTCAAAACAAAAGACCTTTATGGTTCTTTGGGGTTGGAACAGTTTTATGTGTGTAGGAAAGAGGACCTTTGCAATGCGGTAGAAGCTGCTTTGGAGTACAGTTATCCCGATTGTACCGATATGGTTAATGAGAAGATAAGCGGCCATTTTGATCGAATTGCAGAAGAGCTTCGCAGTTTGCTTAATCACACTGAAAATACGGGCAGGAACCCTGTTTGCCAGGACTCGTATTTTGATTTTATTAATTCTTTAACCAAGTATTATATGGATTCTTCTTATGATATTTCTGTTATGACCAAGCGCCTTGAAGAGAAGGATGAAGTGATGATCCGCCTTTATCGGGAGGCAGAGGAAGCGCAGCAGTATATTCGAAAACTTGAGGCAGATCTTTCTGCCGTTTCCTCTCCAAAGCCGCAGCCGTTTATTCGTAGATGTCTTAGAAAGATTCGAAGGTTGTTCCGATAAATATTTTTTGCAGTGCTTTAAAGTCTCCTCTGATCAATGCGCGGCTTTACGGCATTTCTGCTTGACAATTTTTTGAATTTTGCTGATAATGTACACAGAACCTCATTGGAGATGGGAGGCGTGAAAAATGAGACAATGCATGGATGCCGAAAATCTGCACCGGCGTTTAAAAAAAATAATCGGACAGGTACAAGCGATTGACCGGATGGTTGAGGAGGATGTACCCTGCGAGGATGTTTTGGCACAGATTAATGCCGCGAAATCTGCTCTTCATAGAGTGGGGCAGGTTGTGTTAGAAGGGCATATTAACCACTGCGTTCGGGATGGGATTGAGCATGGAGATGCGGATCAGACCATAGCCAGTTTTACGAAAGCGGTAGAGCGTTTTGCCAATATGACTTGATCATGACAACAGAAGAGATTGTATGGAGAATTAAAGAATATACCTGTTATACAGCTTTAAATATATGATATTGATAAAGTATAATTGTGCTAAAAAAAGAGAGCGAAATTATTTCGCTCTTTTTTCAGTTGGCTTGGTTTGTTTGCTAAAACAGTATGAGAGTACTTATTTGAATTTGAAAAATTCAAATATATAAGGTTATATCCCCGCGCCTTCATAGAAAAAATTCAAATATCACAAATTTTCCCCTTGTTGGCTTTTTTAAACGCTTTAAAGCGTAACGCCACTTTGTCCCTTTCCTTCACCAACTGAAACTTATCTCATTTCTACAATTTTAGAACCAACCATTATTTCTCTATCTTCAAGCAAGCTGCTATATAAACCTTTAGACACATCTTCAAACGTTAATTCGCTATAATAACTATCTGCAGCAGCATTGAGCCGTCTACCGCTTAACGCTAGTCTAATTGATATGTTGTATCATCACACTTCCATGTTCCATCTCTTACTTCATAATAGGTGACAAGTATTCCATCGCTTTCAGATTTTTCATACGTTTTTACAATATCGATTTTATCATCCGGTGATTATAATAGCTAAAAGCGCAAATATTATCACCAACTTTTTCATTTTCCTTACCCTGATCTTACTACTCAAATTCGAAAAGTCCTAATCAATTTTGTTTAGAAATTATTCTTTGTCGTATTCGTGGTGCTTTTGATTATTTGATCTATCCATATTATCCCGCCTATATGGGCTAATGTTATCATTTTGTTATCGGGGTTGATAGCACTTGCCCCGTAACTGCGGATAATAGCAAATATGTTCCAACTCAAATTATAAGCGGTTCTGCTTAGAAATTTAAAGGGCTAACAAGAAACAATCTATTATATTCTACTTATTGTTTTGCTAACCTTTTTATTTAGAATAAGTAATCCAAATACAAGAACAACTGGAAAAATTGTAGCTACAAGCAATCCTGTTTTAAGATTTCCACCTGCCATTTCGGAAAGAGTTCCTACCATAGCGGGACTTACCGTAGCACCCAAATCTCCGGCTAACGCCAAAAATGCGAACATTGCGGTGCCGCCTCTTGGACATTTCTGCGAAGATATGCTGATGGATCCCGGCCACATAATGCCGACAGCTAAACCGCAAAGAGCACAGCCTGCAAGTCCAAGAATTGGCAATGTAGATAATGAAGCCAACAAATAACAACTTGCACACATAATTCCGCAAACAAACATAACCTTGGTTAAATCAAGCTTTTCACTGAACTTTCCATACAGCATTCTGGATATACCCATAAACATTGCAAACAAACACGGACCTGCCAAATCACCGACAGTTTTGGATACACCGATAGCAGATTCGGTAAATGCGGATGCCCATTGCGCCATACTAGCTTCTGAAGCACCCGAACATACCATAAGTACAATCATCAGCCAAAAGATTGGCGTCTTCAGCAGTTTGCTGATGCCCATACTTTTGCCGTCTTCAACCAATCGCTCTATCGGGCAGTTCATAAAGTTCCATGTATTATATAACGGAATTAACGCCCATATAACCGTAAGTATCTTCCAGTTTTCTACACCAAATATAGCGAAAAAGAGGGTAGAACCTAAAATAACGCCCATTGCGCCCCAACAATAGAACGAGTGTAAGAGACTCATCATTCCGTCCTTATTTTCAAACGGACAAGCCTCCACAATAGGACTCACTAACACCTCGATAAGACCACTGCCGATAGCATAAAGAACTACCGAAATCAGAATACCTACAAAGGGTACCGGCAATACTTCCGGCAAGATCACCATCAAACAAAGACCTACTGCTGATAATACTTGGGATACCACCACACAGATACGGTATCCGATTTTGTCAGCAAATTTAGTAGCCGCAAGGTCAATGAGCAATTGTGTTAAATAGAACACCAACGGAATCATTGCAATCTTTTCAAGGGTAATTCCGTAAGTGCTTTTGAATGTTAAAAATAAGAGTGGAGCAAAGTTTGCGGATATAGCCTGTGTTACAAAGCCTAAATAGCAGGCTACAAGTGTTTTTTTATAATTCATTTTTTTGCCCATAATTCAGCCTCTTTATGGATCACTTGCCTGCACGTATGTTTTTTACAGTTCTTTTCTCTATATT
>CAUABB010000050.1 GCA_958427155.1 uncultured Oscillospiraceae bacterium
AAATCGCGGGCGTAGGCAAGAATCGCGGACTGAAGAAGGGCAATATCCCCGCAGAGATAGTAAAACCCGTTTCCGCTGGTTTTCCGGGCGCTGTCCAGATCAATTCCATGTAACCGCTCCATAATATCAACATGGTAGGGGACCTCAAATTCCGGCACAAACGGATCCCCAAACCGCTCCACCTCGACATTTTCGCTGTCATCTTTTCCAATAGGGACAGACGGGTCTATGATATTCGGAATTACCATCATAATCTTTTTAATCTCTTCAGAAAGAGGGCCCTCTTTCGCCTCCAACTCGGCAAGCTCTCCGGCAATTGCCGCGACTTTGGCTTTTGTAGCCTCAGCCTCTTCTTTTTTCCCCTGTGCCATTAAAGCGCCAATCTGCTTGCTGATGGAGTTTCGCTGACTCCGCAGCTCGTCGCAACGTGTCTTGGCGGCGCGAAACTCCGCGTCAAGCGCAATAACCTGATCAACAAGAGGAAGCTTTTCCTCCTGGAATTTTTTCCTGATATTTTCCTTTACCAATTCCGGATTCGCCCGGACAAATTTCATATCCAGCATTTTTGTTCTCCTTTACCTCTCCACTAATTTATCTAACGCGACCCATTTATTCTTGGCCAGCTAAGCGCTCCGCTAGATCACGAAGTTCTTCCCGGCTATAAAACTCAATCTGAAGGCAGCCTTTCTCCCCCTCTGAGAGGATTTTAACCTTACGGTGCAGGGTCTCTTTCAGGGCTATTTCCATCTCGTCAAAATAGCTATCCCGAGAAAAAGCTTTTTGAGAAACAGAAGACGTTACCTTTTTCCGCTTTCCCTGCGCTTTTTTCTCTAAATCTCGAACCGTCAGATTTTTTTCCACAGCAAGTCTTGCGGTTTCAATCATTTCGGCCTCATCTCCCAGAGAAAGAAGGGCTCGGGCATGTCCCGCAGAAAGGGAGCCATTTTCTAAAAGTGGAAATATTTCTTTTGGAAGGCCAATCAACCGGAGAGCATTCGCCACAGCGGAACGGGACTTCCCCACCCGTTTCGCCACCTGATCCTGCGTAAAGCCAAAGGAATCCATCAACTCTTTATATCCCTGCGCTTCTTCTATAGGATTTAAGTCCTCCCGCTGCAGGTTTTCAATCAGGGCGATTTCCATTGCTTCCTGCTCGGAAAGTTCGCGTATAATTACAGGGACTTCCGTTAATCCGGCCATCCTTGCGGCACGCCAACGTCGTTCTCCCGCAACCAACAGATAAGAACCGCTAGGCTGTGGTTTGACTAAAAGTGGCTGTAAAACGCCATGCTCTCGAATTGACTCCGCAAGCTGTGTAAGAGCCTCTTCATCAAACCGTTTTCTGGGCTGTTCCCGATTTGGTTCAATTTCATTAAGGTTCAAGGTAACGGTTCCCTGTGCACCCTCTGTACTGTTATCGGCAAAAAGAGCCTCCAACCCTTTTCCAAGTCCGCGCTGCTTTGCCAATCGTTTCACCTCTGTTTATTTTTCTTCAAAAACTCTTTCGCGAGCTCATCATAGGCCTTTGTCCCCTTAGAGCCCTTATCGTAATATAAAACCGGCTGCCCAAAACTGGGAGCTTCGGAAAGCCTTACATTTCTGGGAATTACCGTTTTATAAACCTTCTGGGGAAAGAACTTTTTCACTTCATCTACCACCTGGAGGGTCAGGTTCAGCCTTCCCTGATACATGGTCAGAAGGACCCCCTCAATGTCCAGCATCTGGTTATAAAGCCGTTTCACCTGTCGGACTGTCGCCATCAACTGAGAAAGTCCTTCAAGCGCATAATATTCACACTGAATCGGAACCAGAAGGGTATCACTTCCCGTTAAGGCGTTGATGGTTATCAAACCTAAGGAAGGCGGACAGTCAACAAAAATAAAGTCGTATTTTTCTTTTAATGGCGTGATTGCCCGTTTAAACCGGTAGGCACGATCCTCCAGTTCTACCATTTCCACTTCAGCTCCAGCAAGGGCAATACTGGCTGGAATAATGT
Source organism: uncultured Oscillospiraceae bacterium (assembly GCA_958427155.1). GTDB lineage: Bacteria > Bacillota > Clostridia > Oscillospirales > Ruminococcaceae > Metaruminococcus_A. Next base: position 1,997 of record CAUABB010000050.1, read on the forward strand.
CTACTCCTTTAAACTTTGTCTTACGGACAATTTCTTCTGCTCGTCTGCCATCAATCAGCATATTGTAAGAGGAAAGAGACTCATCTCGTTTACTGACGCCAAGCCCGCTGGTTGCATTTCCCTGCGGATCAATATCGACAAGAAGGACTTTTTTCTTATGAGAACCAACCGCCGCTGCAAGGTTAACAGCTGTCGTAGTCTTCCCTACGCCACCTTTCTGATTCGCAATCGCAATGACCTTTCCCATCTTTTCCTGTCCTTCCTCCCAACTGATAACTTGCAGAATCTCTTATGAATCTTTTATATTATATCACAGCGTTTCCTGAAAAGAAAGATAACAGTCTTTAAAATCATAGGATTTTTCTTTTGCGCTGTTTCACGTGAAACATTTTTCTTGCTTTTTATGAAACGTGCTATAATATGAATCAATTTCATTATTAAAGGATGATTTTTATGATTAAATTTTTAAAATATTTCTGCCTTTTCTTGCAACCGCAATTTTGGGCTTTTTCTCTTCTGGCTGGATGGGAGAGATTTATATGCATCTAAGAGAAACCTTTGGAATTGAATATAAAGAGAACAGTTGGAATTTGAATTTTTTCTCCACTACGGGGTTCTATTGAGCTTTTACTTTGGTTTGTTTTATTTTCACCTCTCTTCTGAAAAATTTGGCATATAAAGAAAGTTTTTTGTTTTCTACCTCTTCTTACTTTTTTCTGCTTTTTGATTTGGAAATTCTTTTTATGGGAGATTGGGAAAGCTTTCTTTCAACCTTTTGCCTTTGCCCCATCTCTTTTGGCCGTATTACAAAAAGGCCCGCTTCGCTATGAAGCGGGCCTTTTTGCTGTATCTTTATTACTACGTTTTGGGAATTCGAACAATATATTCAATACAGGATCCATCATCCTTTTTTTCAGCCTCTGCCTGAATTCCCGCGTTCTTCATAACTTCCAGCGCTTTATTAATCGTATTCAGAAAAATTCTGACGTCTTTTACCACCGGAATTCTCCTTCTTCTTGTTTTCCCGTTGAGAAGTCCTTCAACATACCGTTCTGTTTGACTGACATTTAATTTTCGTCTAATAATTTCCTCAATTGCTTCTTCCCGTTTTTGATCATCGGTTATACGGAGAAGAGAACGAGCATGACGTTCCGTCAATCCTCCATTTAGAATCTGTTCCTGCTGCTTTTTGGGAATCCGAGACAATCTAATTTTATTTGCAACTGTTGATTGAGCCATAGAGAGCCTCTGAGCGGCCTCTTCTTGAGTGATGTTCCATTCAACAATTGCAGCGGAAAGCGCTGTTGCCTGTTCAAAATAATTTAAATCTTCTCGTTGCAGATTCTCAAGGAGCGCAAATAGAGCTGAATCCTGATCACCTGTTTCCATGATAATTGCAGGTATTTGAGAAAGGCCTGCTATTTTTGAAGCTCTGAGTCGCCTTTCACCCGCAATTAATTCATACTGCCCACGCTGATTTTTTCGTACTGTAATCGGTTGCAAAATTCCATTTTTTCTAATACTTTCTGCCAGTGACGTCAAAGAATCCGGATCAAAGGCTTTCCGTGGTTGTGCAGGATTTGGCTGAATCTCCGATATATCCAGCAAAACGACCCTATTTACCGTTTTTTCCCTCTGAAATATACTGGTCATTTTGTCCATCCTCTCTTCAGTCAACTGCCTTTATTAGCAGAATACCACAGAAAATTTCAAAACGCCACAACTTTTCATCGCACAAAACAGCTTCAAAGCGGGTCTGTTCGACATCATTTTTTTTACTTTAACGGCGATTTCGCAATTTTAGCGGAGGGACGGGGGTATTTTGTCGGCGTTTGCGATATTTTTTTAAACCGTAAAATGGTTCTACGACTTCCATCTGGAAGGGTAAAACGGAAGTTCTCATCCAATTCTCCACCCAAAACCTGAATCGCTCTCTCTGCTTCAGTAAGTTCCGTTTCTATTTCCGGACCCTTTAACGCCACAAAAAAGCCTCCAGGTTTTACAAAAGGAAGACAGTATTCCGCAAGAACCCTCAAATGAGCAACTGCACGGGCTGTTACCACGTCTACCTGCTCTCGCAGAGCGGTACGTCCTAATTCCTCTGCCCGTCCGTGAATACAATTCGCCTGAATTTCAAGAGTCGCACAAAGCTCTTTTAAAAAAGAAATTCTTTTATTCAAACTGTCCACCAAAATCAGATGAATATCTTTTCTGATAACCGCAACCGGTACCGCTGGAAAGCCTGCCCCAGTTCCAATATCAGCCAGTTTCGCGCCTTCAGGAAAACTGACTGCCTTTGTCAACAAAAGACTATCAGCAAAATGCTTAACCGCGACCCCTTCCGGATCAGTAATCGCAGTCAGGTTCATTCTGCTGTTCCAGTCTATCATCAGGTTATAATACCGGTTAAACTGCTCAAGTTGTTCTCTGCTTAAGGAGAGAGAAAGAGCTTCCGTCGCTTTTAAAAGACAGCTCATTAACTCAGTCACGGTGCGCTCTCCTTTCCCCTTCCAACCAGATTGTCAACACGGTAATATCCGCCGGGGAAACCCCAGATATCCGAGAAGCCTGACCAATATTAAGAGGATGAATTTTATTCAACTTTTCAACCGCCTCAAGCCGCAAACCCGTTACAGATTTATAATCAAACTCCTGTCCCGGAAGGCTGCGGGATTCAAGCTTTCTCATCTGTTCCACCTGCTGAAGCTGTCGTTTAATATACCCCTCATACTTTAAACGAATTTCAACCTGTTCCGCTACTTCCCGTGGGATAGAGGGACGCTCGGGATCAAACGGTGCCAAATCCAAATAACTGATCTGCGGTCGCTTTAACAGATCAACTGCACGAACACCGGTCGTAACCGGAGATGTTTCACGTGAAACAAGCATCGCATTAAGAGCTTCCGTTGGAGGAAGAACAACTTTCTCCAACCGTCCAAGTTCCTGTTCAGTCCCCTCCAGTTTGCAGCGGAGTTTTTTCATTCTATCCTCTTTTACCAGTCCAATTTCAAAGCCTAAAGGCGTCAACCGTTCATCTGCATTATCCTGCCGGAGAATTAATCGGTACTCACTCCTTGAAGTCATCATCCTGTATGGGTCCATACATCCTTTTGTCACCAAGTCATCAATTAACGTTCCAATATAAGAACTCATCCGATCCAAAATAACCGGAGTTTTTCCTTTAACTTTTCGGACTGCGTTAATTCCTGCAACCAAACCCTGTCCTGCAGCCTCTTCATAACCGGAAGTTCCGTTAAACTGTCCTGCGCCGTATAACCCGGGAATCTTCTTAAATTCCAGTGTTGGAAGAAGCTGGGTTGGATCACAGCAATCATACTCAATTGCATAAGCATTGCGCATGATTTCAACCTGTTCCAACCCTTTAATTGTTCGAAGAAACTTGAGTTGGACATCTACCGGCAGAGAGGAGGACATCCCCTGCAGATACATCTCATCCGTATCCAAACCCATCGGCTCAATAAAAAGCTGGTGACGCGGCTTGTCAGAAAAACGGACAATTTTATCTTCAATACTTGGGCAGTATCGGGGACCGATTCCCTCAATCTTCCCACTATAAAGGGGAGAACGATGGAGGTTATCTAAAATAACCCGATGTGTTTCCGCATTGGTATAGGCAATATAGCAGGCAACCTGATTCTTCAACGTCCCTTCCGTATCGGCCGAAAATGGAACGATAAATTCATCTCCGTCTTGCCGTTCCAACTTCGAAAAGTCTATGCTGCGTCGATGGACCCTCGCTGGAGTCCCTGTCTTAAACCGCCGAACTGAAACGCCAAGGCGAAGAAGATTCTGTGTCAAACCAACTGCCGCAACCGAATTATCAGGTCCAGCCTGATAAGAAGCCTCCCCCACAAATATTTTCCCGTTAAGATAGGTTCCACTGGCAATAATTACAGCCTTTACAGAGAAAACCACGCCAAGAGCCGTTTCAATTTCAGAAACAGCACCAGCGCTATTTAACCGAATATCAACAACTTCGCCCTGCTTAATCTCCAATCCCGGCTGCTCTTCTAAAACTCGTTTCATATAGGTATGATACGCAACCCGATCAGACTGGACTCGAAGACTGTGGACGGCAGGACCTTTTCCCAGGTTAAGCATCCGACTTTGAAGAAACGTAGCGTCAGCTGCTTTTCCCATTTCACCACCAAGCGCATCAATTTCTTTGACAATATGTCCTTTTGCTGTCCCACCGATTGAGGGATTACAGGGCATATTGGCAATTCCGTCTAAAGACAGGGTAAAGAGAACCGTACGTGCTCCCAGCCGCGCTGCCGCCAATGCCGCTTCGCAGCCGGCATGTCCCGCGCCGATTACCGCCACATCATATTCGCCCATCTGCATACCCATCAAATCCCTCCTTGCTTTTCAACATTTATCTCTTCCCCGGTTGAATTATTTCCCCACACAAAATCGGGAAAAGACCTCATCCACTACAACCTCAGAAACGGATTCTCCTGTCAACTGCAGAAGAGAATCAATCGCATCCTCAATGGAAAGGTTCACTGCGTCCAATGTCATTCCAAAGGAAAGCGCGTCCAAGGCTGCCTCTATCTGATTCAAAGCTGCCCCAGCGCAGACTCTCTGCCTTTCATTTGCAAGAATTGGCTGATTGGTATCAAGATCTGTCAGATTCATCAACTTTGCAACCGCTTCATTTAGTGCGGCGACAGAGGAACTTTCCTTTGCCGATATAACAACGCTATGTTTAAAATCTTTTTTAATATACTCTTCGTCTATTTTAAATCCTAAATCAGATTTGTTGAGAACAACAACCGTCGGTTTTGTCCTTACAACCCGCATCAACTCAACATCTTCGCTTTCAAGTTCTTCCGACGCGTCCAAGACCAATAAAACCAGATCCGCTTCACTGATTCTCTTTTTTGCCCGGTCAATTCCGGCCTGTTCTACTGCGTTACGGGTTTTCCGGATTCCAGCAGTATCCGCGAGTCTGAGGACGACATCTCCTAAATTTACCGTTTCCTCCACAATATCCCGGGTTGTCCCAGCCGTATCCGTGACAATACTCTTTTCACACCCCGCAAGGAGATTCATCAGAGTTGATTTTCCAACATTGGGCTTCCCGACAATTGCAGTATTTACTCCCATATGAACGATCCGTCCAACATCAAAGGTGCGGATTAATTCTTTCAGTTCCTGTTTGATTTCCAAAAGCTCATTTCTTAAAAAAGACAGTTTTACTGCGTCAACGTCCTCTTCCGGAAAATCAATCCACGCCGTAATATGAGCGGTTTCTTTTATCAGCCTGTCCCGAATTCCGGCAATTTTTCGATAAAGGACACCGTCAAGAGCAGTTTTTGCACATCGAGCCGCCTGTTCACTCTGAGAATTGACAATATCCAGTACCGATTCCGCCTGTGTCAGAGTCATTTTTCCATTTAAATAGGCTCGTTTGGTAAATTCACCCGGCTCTGCGAGTCTCGCTCCTGCATCAAGAATTGCCCGAAGCAGTCTCCTGGTAACAATAATTCCTCCATGACAGGAGAGTTCAACTACTTCTTCCCCTGTATAGCTTTTGGGAGCATGATAAACAAAAGCCACTGCGTTATCTATTTCGCCTTCGGCATCAAAAACAGTTCCATAACTGCCTGTATATCCTTTGCGCTCCTTTAGCGTTTTTTCCGAAACTGGTCGGAACACACGGTCTGCAACCTCCGTCGCTTCCGGCCCTGAAATACGAATCATTGATATCCCGCCAACAGCGTTTGGCGTAGCAATCGCCGCAATGGTGTCGTTTGAGATTGTCATAAAACACACCATACCTTTGCAGGGCAAAGGTTTCCTTTCTGACAGACTTTAAACATCTCTTTTCATAAAATGAACCACCGCCGTCCGCCTCAACGGTAAGTTTATAAGTTTCCTACAGAGATTCTCGTAAAAAGCCGTCAAACACGCCTTCCGACGATTTGACGGCTATCTGTCCTAGAACCACAACAAATTAAAGCTCAATTTTCTCATAAAGCTTTGCCTGTTTTTCACGCTCGGTCTTTTCCGCCCTGATATACTCTGCCTCATAAGAGGTTTGTCCTACTTTGGAAAGATTCATACTCTTCAGAGGCACCTGATCTTTACGGTCATCATACCTGCGGCGGTCATTTCCGCGGGAACGTCGTGAATCTCCCTTCTTGGGGTTTAAGGATGAAATAACGACCCGACGGTTCGGCTCCTCGCCAATTGACTTGGAAGAAACACCTTCAATTCCAGAAACAACAGAGTGAATAATCCGACGCTCATAAGGATTCATCGGCTCCAGAGTAGAACTGCGCCCTGTACGCAAAACCGTTTTGGAAAGCTTTTCGGCCAAATGCATTAACGTCTTTTCACGTTTACTGCGGTAATCACCGCTGTCAACCGTAATACGGAAATAATCTCCACCTTTTCGGTTGGCAACCAGAGACGCCAAATACTGAATCGCATCCAGCGTTTCACCGCGGCGGCCAATAATCACACCAAGTCCTTCTCCCTCAATATTAAAGACAACGTGTTCCTCATCGCCTGTCTCAGAGATGGTAAAATCTGAAAGCCCCATAGCGGTTAAAACACTTGTAATATACTCTTTTGCAAGTTCGGCCTTGGTCTGTTCTTTTTTTTCATAAAAAACCCTGACTTTAGCCTCACCTTTTAATTTGCCCAGCAGAGAGCGTTTTGGTTCTTCAAGAACCTCCACCTGGACATCAGAAACTGGTATACCAAGTTGCGCTGCGGCAAGTTCTTTTGCCTCTTCAATTGTTTTACCAGTAGCAGTCGCTTCCATTAACACGAAAGAACCCTCCTTTTCGGATCAGCGGAGATCATCATCCGTAACTTCTTTATATTCCTCGCCATATTTCTCCGCATCGAGACGGCGCGCTTCAGCAAGACGACGGCGGTTCGCCTCTTTTTTAGAAATGACCTCGCCTTTATAAGTCACCATTCCATTCTCATCTTCCACCAGATCAGGTTTTTTACCCTGTTGCTGTTGCGCATTTTGCAAAGCCTGCTGAAAACGAGATTT
>CAUABB010000051.1 GCA_958427155.1 uncultured Oscillospiraceae bacterium
GAGGTTTCTGACGCTGCTGGTATGCAGCTGATGGATATTCCGAAGCGTTGCTGGTCTGATGAAATTTTGACCAAGCTTCATATAGACCGTTCACTTCTTGGATCTATGCATGAATCTCCTGATGTTACCGGTGCGGTTCATAGTAAGGCGGCCGAATTGACAGGCTTGAAGGAAGGTACAATTGTAGTTGGTGGTGCTGGAGATAACGCTGCCGCTGCCGTTGGAACCGGCGTTGTAAAATCAGGTGTGGCATTTACCACTCTTGGAACTTCTGGAGTTGTTTACGCTGTTTCTGATACTGTTTCTATTGATCCGAAGGGAAGAGTACATACTCTTTGCGCTTCTGTTCCGGGTAAATGGACGGTTATGAGTTGTACTCTGGCGGCTGGCCTTTCCCTGAAATGGTTGCGTGACACCTGTTGTGCTCCTGAAATTGCGGAAGCGGAAGCACAGGGGATTGATCCTTATGTGATTATGGATAAGCTGGCGGATAAAGTTGGCCCTGGTGCTGGTGGACTTCTTTATCTTCCTTACCTGATGGGTGAGCGTTCTCCGCATCCGGATTCTGAAGCGCGTGGCGTTTTCTTTGGCCTTTCTGCCATCCATGACCGTGGAAATCTGATTCGTGCAGTTTTGGAGGGCGTTGCTTATTCTCAACTTGACTGCGTTGACGTGTTCCGTGAAATGGGAGTCAATGTTCAGGATATGATGGCCTGCGGCGGCGGTGGCCGGAGTAAGGTATGGCGTCAGATGTTGGCTGATATGTATGGTTGTCCAGTAAATACAATTCACGCCGATGAAGGTCCAGCTCTTGGTGTTGCGATTCTTGCGGGTGTTGGCGCTGGCATCTATAATTCTGTTGAAGAAGCTTGCGATATGATTATTCGTAAGAATATTACTCAGCAGCCGATTATGGAAAATCATGATATTTATATGGGTTATTATGATCTGTATAAGAAACTGTATCAGGATTTGAAAGGCGATTATAAAACACTTGCATCTTTAATAAAATAAGGTAAAATAACATTGTAAAAGGTTCCGTGTATTGACACGGAACCTTTTTGTTTTTGGAATATGGTAAAATGAAGTAGTTTTAAAATAATTTTTATATTGATTCTGAAAGCCTTGAAACCTCCATTGGTATCTGTTCTGGACAAACGGAAAAGCCGTTACTACGGTAAAATGCAGTACTTTCACTGTAAGAAATTAACGCAATTCTTAAAAAATTTTTATAGTGTTCTTTTAAACACTTCATCATTTTTCGGCCAATTCCACGATGTTGGTAATCAGGATGAACTAGGGCGTAAGGGATATAAGCGTTAATTGCTCCGTCATCCAAGGCGGAAATCATTCCGATAAGGGTATTGTCAGAGTTCCTTGCGGTCACATAATAACTGGAGTTTTTAATGGCTTTTAAAAGCAGTTCCCCATATTTACCGGATTTCCATTCCAATAGAAGGAAGAGCGCTTCCAGTTCGTCTTTAGTCACTGGAGAGTTTTCCTCAATCGTAATCATTGCAAATCCTCCTTTCGTCCAATCATTATGAATTTTTTCAAAGTCTTATGAGTTAAGAGAACCAATAAAAGTAACTAGCGGCATAAATTTTGAAAAAGAAACTTTAAAATTCAGAAAACACGTTGATTATTTGGACATAATATTGTAAAATATTATCCAATGTCGAATGGGATTATTTACTCAGAGGGGATGTAAAATTTTATGGCAAAACGAAATCAATGGGCTAGCGGTATCGGCTTTATTTTGGCAACCGCTGGTTCGGCTATTGGCCTTGGAAACCTCTGGAAGTTTCCGTACTTAATGGGAAAAAATGGAGGCTTTTGGTTTTTAATTGTGTACCTTGTCTTTATTCTAATTCTTGGTATTCCAGTTATGGTAACTGAAATGTCGCTTGGACGTTATACGCAAAAAAGTCCTGTTAGCGCTTACCGTTCTGTCAATAAAAAAGCGACAATTGTTGGAATCTTAGGTGTTTTGGCCGCGTTTTTGATTTTGTCATATTATAGTGTTATTGGCGGATGGATTTTAAAATATATTGAATCTTATATTGTAACTTTTCAAGCGGTTGATTTTAACGCCTATATTGCTTCGCCAGTTGAACCGATTATCTGGCACTTGGTGTTTATGGTTCTTGCCTGTTTGCTGTGCTACAAAGGAGCTAAAAGCATTGAAAAAGCGTCTAAATTTATGATGCCTCTCCTTTTTATTTTTATTATTGTCATTGTAATCCGTTCTGTTACCTTGCCAGGTGCTTGGAAGGGTTTAGAGTTTATGTTTGTACCTCAGTCTGATAGTTTTAGCTTCGGTTCTATTACTGCGGCTTTAGGACAAGTTTTTTATTCACTCAGCCTTGCAATGGGTATTACAGTAACCTACGGGAGTTATCTTACAAAGAAAAATAATATTCCTAAAGATTGTGCGGTCGTTGCCGGACTCGATACCGGTGCTGCAGTTTTAGCCGGGATAGCTATTTTTCCGGCGGTTTTTGCTTTCAATTTGGAACCTGCGCAAGGTCCTAGTTTGATTTTTGGAACTTTGCCAAAGGTTTTTGAATCAATGACAGGTGGTTCTGTTTTCGCAATTATTTTCTTCATCCTGATGTTCTTCGCTGCAATTACTTCGGGAATTGCTCTTTTGGAATGCGTCGTTTCATTTGCGATTGATGATTTGCATTGGAGTAGGAATAAGTCCATTGTGGTGATTGGAGTGTTGATTTTTATTCTTGGAATTCCAAGCGCGCTCTCTTTCGGTACGTTTAAAGATATTACAATTTTAAATTACAGTTTGTTTGACTTTATGGGAATGATTACTGATTAATGTGTGTTTATATTGGCTGGCTCTGGCAGCCCGGAAAGCTGATTGCCGAAATGGAGCAGGAGGGTGTTAAGTTCAAATTGAAAAAAGCGTGGCTTTGGTGTATCCGTACGGTTGCCCCAGTATTAATTCTTGTAGTTACTATTATTGGTTTTATTGATGTTTATCAGAAAATTACGGGAGTGTAATTTTGGCCTTTAGTCCTTGCCTTTAAAAGATGGAAGGTTGTAAAGAGTGAGTTATAAATAAATATCCCCCGGCTACGCCGGGGGATATTTATTTATAACCTATTTTTTTTGAACGGTACCTGATATTCAGCAATGTAATTAACAAAATTGAATTTTGATATAACGAAGATCTGTTAAAGTATAGAAACTGTTTTAAACTCTTTTGTTAATTGGAACATAGTCACGTGGTTCGGTAATGCTTTTATAAGATGGACGGATAATTTTACCAACGTTAATTAATTCTTCCATCCGATGAGCACTCCATCCGGCTATCCGTGCAATGGCAAATATAGGAGTATAAAGTTCAAGAGGAAGGTTGAGCATATGATAAACAAAGCCACTGTAGAAATCAATATTTGCGCTAACACCTTTGTAAATACGACGTTCCTCAGCGATAATCTGAGGTGCGAGCCGTTCGACCAGGGAGTAAAGCTGAAATTCTTCGTCTAATCCTTTTTCTTCAGAAAGACTTTTTACAAATTTTTTGAAAATATTCGCACGTGGATCAGAAAGAGAATAAACAGCATGACCCATCCCGTAAATTAATCCTGCTTTGTCGAAAGCCTCTTTATGAAGAAGTGCTTTTAAATAGCGTCCAACTTCTTCTTCGTCGGTCCAGTCGCTTACATTTTGCTTCATATCCTCAAACATCCGTACGACTTTAATATTAGCTCCGCCGTGTTTTGGACCCTTTAAGGAACCAAGAGAAGCAGCAATAACGGAGTAAGTGTCAGTCCCGGAAGAAGAAACTACATGAGTTGTAAAGGTTGAGTTGTTTCCGCCACCATGTTCTGCATGAAGAACCAGAGCAACATCCAGAATCCGCGCTTCCAGTTCTGTAAACTGACTGTCTGGTCGCAAAATATAGAGTAGATTTTCAGCAGTGGAAAGTTCTGGTTGGGGGCTGTGAATGAACAGACTGTTTCCGTCATGATAATGACTGTAAGCCTGGTATCCATAAACTGAGAGCATGGGAAATAGCGCAATCAGCTGCAAGCACTGACGTAGTACGTTGGGAAGGGATGTATCATCTGCCGCATCGTCATAGGAGTAAAGAGTTAAAACGCTGCGGGCAAGGGTATTCATCATATCCGCGCTTGGCGCTTTCATAATAATGTCCCGTACGAAACTGGTGGGGAGAGAACGATAATTAGAAAGCAATGCCTTAAATTCATCCAGTTGCTGATAGGTTGGTAATTCGCCAAACAAAAGCAGGTAAACTGTTTCTTCAAAACCGTAACGTTTTTCGCTGATGAATCCCCCAACAATTTTTTCAATATCTACACCACGGTAATAAAGCTTTCCTTCACAGGGAATTTTATTTCCATCAACTATTTTATGTGACTGAATATCTGAAATTTCGGTTAATCCGGTAAGGACACCGTTCCCATTTAAATCTCTTAATCCACGGTTTACCTGATACTTGGTGAATAGTTCGGGGGCGATCGTGCTGTTTTTTACACAAAGATTAGACAAATCCATAATTTCGGGGGTAATCTCGGTAAAAGGGTTTGTTACGAGATTAGCCATTATACATCCCGCCTTTCCAAATAAGTTTAGTGGATATATTATTAATGATATAATAATTTTGTTAACGAGCTGTGAATCAGAAGGAAGTTTTTTAAAAACGAGAACTGTTTTATTTATCCGCCTGTTGTACTAATTCTCTGCAATTGAGAGAGTGTGGGCTTATTATATTAAATTTTGGAATAGAATACAGTAAGCTTTGAATATATTGAAATGAAATGGCAGTGGTAAATCTGTAGAGAAAGAAGCTGTTATCATGGCGTTTTCTGATTTGGAGATTTTGGCTAGGATCCTTCTGTGTGAGGCAGGCGGGGAAGGCGAAAATGGGATGAAAGCTGTTGCGAGCGTTGTAATGAATCGAGTTCATGTAGATTATGGAGAATATGGCCGTTTGGAGCCTACAATCCGTGCTGTAATTTATCAGCCAGGTCAGTTTGATTGTGTCCGAGAAGAAATCCGTGGCCAATATAATCCACAGAATATCTATAATATGCGTCCGGATCAGGTTCATTATGATATTGCCAACTGGGCAATAGCTGGGAACCGCCTTACAAACCTTGGCTTTGCACTCTGGTATTTTAATCCCTTTAAACCAGAGTGCCCGCAAAACTTCCCAAGCACTGTCGGACAATTTGTAATTCGAATCGGTGATCATTGTTTTTATAATCCGACTGCAGCATATGCCGATACATAACGAACGGAGGAAGAACGAATGGATTATTACTACGGAAATTCAGAAAAAGACTGTTTTGCCAAGAAAGGAACTCAAGATCGTGTAGAACCTTCTCGTCAGGCAGCCAATGAAACTCAGCCTTTAAGGTCATCTGACCAGGTTCGGGTAGAGACAAATAGTGGAGGCCAATTTCAGTCTCCTACAGTTCAACCGACCTTTGATTCAGAGGAAATGCGGGGGTCCATGCAACAGATTTTGGCCGAAAATGTTGGAGAGTACGTTGTAATTGAGTTCTTGATTGGAACGGAAAGATTAATGAGAAAACAGGGGTTACTTTATTTTGTAGGACGTAGCTATGTTACTCTTTACGATGATACGGTTCGCAACTATATTGTTTGTGATCTATTCTCAATTAAATTTGTCTATTTTTATTATCCAGGAGATCGTCCTCGCAGGAATTTTAATATTCTTCCAAATGTTAATTCGTCTGGAAATAATAGTAGATAGTAATATTGGTAATCAGCCGTTCGGGTATCCGCTCGAACGGCTGATTTAATTTAATAAATTTCCCCAAATTTCAGGTTGAGTTGTTCTTTTGAATGAATCCTTAACCAGGGGGACAGTAACCAGAATGACAAAATTTCATGAAAAACCAATTTTTATTGAGGAGAATGTGAAAGACAACATTTTATTTTGAGACATCATCCGTTTTACATGAACGAGGCTGGTAAAACATATTATATGAAAAAAGTTTTACAAAACCGGATTGATCATATGGAATATTTGGAATATACTAAAAGGGATAAAATAATGGGGAGGAAGTAGAATATTGAGGTTTATTGATTTATACAATAGATTACTCCGTACTTCGCTTGAAAACGGAGATTTAGATCAGGCTCGTCAGGAGCTTTTATTGGAAGGTGGAGATCCGTATCAGTTAGACTGTCTGCTGAATCCTGGGGCGCATCCTCCTGTCTGGAGAACAGGTAACTGTATGTGTTCTCCAACTCAGCAATCTCCCTGTATTGATAACTGTATTTTTGATGCCATTTCCCGTGATGAGAAGGGAAATGTTATAATTCATGCTGACCGGTGCGTTGGGTGCGAAGAGTGTGTGAGACGCTGTAAAGAAAAAAACTTAACTGCCAGTAAGGATATTCTTCCTGCGCTTGCAGCGGTTCGTACCGGAAAAGCTCCCGTTTATGCTATGATTGCCCCGGCATTTGTCAGCCAGTTTGAACAGGAGGTAACTCCCGGAAAACTGAGAAGTGCTTTTAAATTGCTCGGGTTTGCCGGAATGGTAGAAGTCGCAACATTCGCCGATATTCTTACATTAAAAGAGGCGTTAGAATTTAACCGCCAGGTAAATGGAGAAAAGGATTTTCAGCTGACCAGCTGCTGCTGCCCAATGTGGATTGCGATGATTCGAAAAATTTACAATCAGCTAATGCCGCATGTTCCTGGAGCAGTTTCTCCAATGATCGCTTGCGCGCGAACAATTAAAAAATTGCATCCTGAAGCCAAAACCGTCTTTTGCGAAAAAGTCTGAGGCAAAGGAACCGGATCTTGTTGGAGATGTTGATTTTGTGTTAACCTTCCAAGAGGTTCAGGATATTTTCGAATTTGCACAGATTGATCCCTCAAAGTTGCCAGAAGATGAGCGGGATCACTCTTCAAAGGCAGGACGAATTTATGCGCGTGCAGGCGGTGTGAGCGAAGCGGTTGCGGATACTGTTCAGAGAATTTATCCCGATCGAAAAATAAGGGTTCGGGCACAGCGCGCAGATGGTGTGCCCGCTTGTAAAAGCATGATCAATGATCTGCTAGAGGGAAAAACAGAAGCAAACTTTTTTGAGGGAATGGGTTGTATCGGTGGTTGTGTGGGAGGCCCTAAGGCACTAATAGATCGGGAACTTGGGCGGGAGCATGTTAATCGTTACGGAGAAGAAGCTCCATATTCTACACCGATTGATAATCCGTACGTGATAGAACTTCTGCACAGACTTGGATTTGACACGGTAGAAGCCCTTCTTGAAAAGAGTGATATTTTTACCCGGAATTTTTAGATTTTATAATTCCTTTTTGAAATAGCTCTTCATAAAAAAGAATATCCTAAAATATTCTTATCGAAATTTATTTGGAATCAATGAGAAGCAAATGGCAAGGTTGATTTTTGTAAAGGAAATCTGCTCGAAACGATTTAACTTTATAAAGATAAAAAACTTTGCAAAATACTTTTTATTCTTTAATGCTTTATATGTTGAAAGTGGCAGCAAGTTTTTATCGCATTTTTTGACTCCTGTGTGAAAGAAAAAGTTAATAAAAGTTTTTGAGGCGTCATATCCAAAGGATATGACGCCTCTTTACATTAAAGAAATTATTTATCCAAAAGAAAGCTTTTCAGAAGATGTTATTCCTGACATTTACAAAGCTTTTCCAACTCTTTTGTCAGAGCAACGCGATTATTTTCATCAGTCAGCGCGATTAAAATATCCCCCTGGTCTAAAACAATTTCACCTTTTGGAATTAACTCAGTACTACCTCGACGGATTGAGATAAGAAGACAGCCTTTTGGCCATTCTACAGTACGGATTTCCTTTTGTTCTAAAAATGATCCCACCTGTACGGTAGCTTCTACAGTTACACGTTGCCCTTTTGCTTGGATTGGCCGTGGAATATTCTGCTTTTTCAGAATGCGCTCCAGTAAGCTGTCATAAATCGGTACGGATTTTAGCATTTCGGCGACAATATAAGCAACAACTGATACCGTTGTCAGAGATAGAAGATGGCTAAGAGAGCCAGACATTTCAGATACCAATACAATGCCGGTAATTGGTGCCCGAACAATCGCAGTAAAATATCCTGCCATTGCAATGATGATGAAATTGTTTATAAAATCCGGATCAAGACCAAGCCAAGAAGTAACGGCAGACCCAAATGATCCCCCCAAAAAAGCGCCCAGCACCATCAATGGAAAGAAAATTCCTCCAGGTGCTCCGGAACCAAAGCAGACGGCCGAAAAAAGAAATTTGACTAGAAAGAGTACCAACATAGTGCCGAGAACAAGCTTTCCATCTGCTAGGAGCTCTATCATTGTATGGCCGCCTCCCAGAACTTCGGGCATTAAAAGCCCTAAGGCGCCGGCAAGCAAAAAAGGAAGAAGAGGACGAAATTGAGGTTTGAGCCACCTGATTTTTTCGTAAATCTTCTGTGAATGTAGGATCACTTTGTTATATACTGCTCCCATAATTCCTAACACAATACCCAGCAGTATTACCAGCCAGTAATATTCCAGCGGCATCATGGATTCTACTGGAAAATGAAAAATAGGAGAAAGACCGAATACGTTTTTGGAAATAAAATCAGCTGTAATAGAGGCGGTCATAACCGAAAGAAGCGCTTGAGCAGAAAAAGTTTTATAAATTTCTTCAATTCCAAATACGATTCCGGCCAACGGCGCGTTAAAAGCAGCAGAAAGACCCGCACTCGCTCCACATCCAATGAGGAAACGCTCCTCTGACGGAATACGCTTAAAACCTTTTGCAATACCCTTACCCGCCATAGCGCCGAGTTGTACAGAAGGACCCTCACGCCCAAGAGAAAGACCGCCAAAAATGCACAGAACTCCGCCAACAAATTTACAGAGAATGACTTTCCACCATTTCTGATCAA
>CAUABB010000052.1 GCA_958427155.1 uncultured Oscillospiraceae bacterium
TTTCCAGATACCCTAACTTTACACTTTCCACAAGTATGATTACCAGCACAGGGCATTGAAAAAGAAAATTTTTCGGCCTGTAAAACATCTGAAATACGACTTCCGGGAGCTACCTGTAGTTCAACATGCTCTCCATGATTTAAAACAGTCATACGATACAAAACAGTTTCCTCCGTTTTCCTCTTTTTGGAAATTAAAAAGTGGTGAATGATCCTTGGTTTTTACGTTCATACTTTTAATGGCTAAACGACAACACTGACTGTGCCAAAGACATCAAAAGATTTTCAGACAAAAAATCGTATAAGGGAGCGAGCGGATGTGCTGATAAATAAAGTCGAAATCTGCGGTGTCAACACTGCAAAGCTGAAGGTACTCAAGGAAAAAGAAAAAATGGAGCTGCTCCAAAAAACACAAAAAGGCGATCAAAGGGCAAGGGAACAGCTGATCAACGGAAATCTTCGGCTTGTTCTAAGCGTCATCCAGCGTTTTACAAATCGAGGTGAAAATCTCGATGACCTTTTCCAGGTAGGTTGTATTGGGCTAATTAAGGCAATTGACCATTTTGATCTATCTCATGCGGTTCGTTTTTCCACTTATGCAGTTCCAATGATTCTCGGTGAAATTCGCCGATACCTACGAGATAACAATTCCGTACGAGTCAGTCGGTCCCTTAAAGATACTGCCTATAAAGCGATGCAAGTCAAAGAGCGTCTAACAAATCAGTCTCAAAGAGAACCAACTGTTGAAGAAATTGCCAAAGAACTTGAACTACCTAAGCACGAAGTAGTTTTAGCCTTAGAAGCAATTGTTGATCCCGTTTCACTCAACGAACCGATCTATTCTGATGGTGGAGATACCATCTACGTAATGGACCAAATCAGCGATAAAAGTGATGATCACGGATGGCTGGAAGAAATCGCTCTGAAAGAAGCAATCAGCAGACTTGCACCCAGGGAGAAAAAAATTCTTTCTCTCCGTTTTTTTGGTGGAAAAACACAAGTTGAGGTAGCAAACGAAATCGGTATTTCCCAAGCCCAAGTATCACGTCTTGAAAAAAGCGCATTGGACCGGATTAAAGAACAAATTTAAACGAGAACAATCGGTACTAAAATCACTAAAAAATAGTTTTACTAGGGATTTTGATTATCGTTATTATATCATGGCAGCCTAAGCAACGCAAAATATTTCATTTTGTCTTAAAAGCCTGAATGCAGTATACATTCAGGCTTTTATTAATATTCTTTTCCAAAAGCTCACAGATGATTCTGAAAATTCCGGTAATGAAGGCTGAGACTTAACTTTTCCTTTCTTCCAAAAACAATTCTCTGAAATAGCGTCTTCCTGCTTCAGTCTCAAAATTATTTTTTAAAATAACATCTGCAGAACGTTGCATAGACGGTGTTTCATATACATTAACTAAAAAATCTGCCTCAATGAGAATTCGATAATCAATCCCCTCTACCCCAGCATAGGTGTGGTGATGAGCGATCAGGAAACAAACCCGTTCAATCAGTTCAGAGGCAGCTCCAAGCTTTTCAAGCATCTTTTTCGCAATCGATGGGCCCTCTATCTGCTGATAGACTCCATCTGCACTTCCATACTTTCTCTCACTTTCATGAATGCCGATATCATGCAGTACTGCGGCTACTTCCAGAATTTCCTGTGTTTCCGGAGACAACCCTTCTTCTTCTCCAATCGCTTTGGAAAAAGCATAAACTTTTAATGCATGATGGATCCTTTCAGGATCCCCGCAATTATATCGAATCATTTCACTGATCACTTGATAAATTGAAATACTCACAAGCTTACCTTCCTTTCTTTATTTTGACAATCAAAGCAAATACTTTTGAACGGACATTCATAATTTCCAGCCCGCTTTATCGGTTGAAATCATTTGCAAACACTTCCGTATTAAAGTTTAAGTATAAAACACCGTACTGTTTTTACAAAAATATGGGCAGACAAAAAATGAGGGCTGAACCAAAAAGCTTTACAAATTTCTGCTATTATTTGACGAAATACTGGGAGAATTTTGATCATTGCTCTATTATAATAATATCATTACAGAAAGTAAAGGGGACGTTTTCATGACCGCATATGAACAATGTAAGAAATCCCTCTTAAATGGCTGGAAGACCTGGAACAATTCTAGTGTCCTTTCTCATGTTATGATGCCTGAAGGAGTAGGGCTTTCGTTAGGACTAAAGGATTACCAGCAACAAAAGACTTTGAATTCCCTTTTAATCGGTCAAGATGAAGAATTGGGGACGGTTACTCCCCGTGCACATGCTTATGATGATTCATTTACAGATTTAATATTAGAATGGTATAATAATACCATCTCTTTTAAAACCGCCTTAGATGGCAGCGATCTTGTCATATTGGTAACCCCTTTAAAGCAACCCAAAAAGCCGTCAGCGTTAATTTTAAGTGGAATTAATCTCTGGAATCGAGAAACCGCGGTAAAACGGGAAGGCGAAGTTTTAATCCTATCCGGTGGGAATAAAAATATCCCTGTCTACATAACAGTTCCTCACAGTGAAGAATTATTTATTTCCTGTACCACTGCTTATCTTTCAGCGGAGTTAAGCTGTCCAATTGGAATCAGTACAGGAAAGACTCGGACACTTCAAGAAATTATGAAGATTATTTCCAAACAGGAAGCAAGGTGGGTTGAAAACAAAAGTAAATATGGGAAATTATCTGAAGCTTACAGTGCCATGCAAACCTGTCAGGCTTGGGATACCATTTATAACCCTGAAACCGATGCTCCAATTACTACAGTCAGCCGGATTTGGAATAACAGATGGGGCGGCTATGTCCTTTTCTGCTGGGATACTTATTTTGCCGCACTGATGCAATCGCTTGATAACAAAGAACTTGCTTATTGCAATGCGGTCGAAATTACCCACACAGTTACAGAAAATGGGTTTGTCCCAAACTTTACTGCCCAAGGAAACTTCAAAACATTTGACCGTTCTCAGCCTCCGGTTGGCTCCATGACCTGCTTAATGATTTATAAGAAGTATAAAGAAAAATGGTTCCTAGAAGAAGTTTATCAAAACCTACTTTCTTGGAATCAATGGTTTTTTAACTATCGTACCACTAAAAATGGATTACTTGCTTGGGGAAGTAATCCCTATCAAAGCGAGGCTGATCACAAATTTCAAATCACTGGAATCAATGAAAAACAGGGTGCGGCATGGGAATCTGGTCTGGATGACTCTCCTGTCTTTGATGGTATCCCGTTTGATTCTCAAAATCATATTATGCTGCTTGAAGATGTAGGCTTAACCGGATTATATATTAACGACTGTTACTGCCTTGCCGAAATTGCCGAAATACTTGGTGATACCAAAAACAGCAAAATTTTACTTGAAAGAGCTTCTAAAACAGAAGACCGTCTAGAAGAACTCTGGGACGAAAAGACAGGGATGTATTTAAATCGACGAGAAGATACCGGCGAACTTCAATATCGTCTTTCCCCTTTCCATTTTCATGCCCTTTTCAGCCATAAAGTCGGGAAAAAACGTGCAGCCAGAATGATTTATGAACATTTATGTAATCCCAAAGAGTTTTGGACGCCCTATATCTTTCCCTCCATTTCCAAAAGTGATCCGGCCTATCCGGAACAGATTTATTTCAGAGGTCGCGCCCTACCCCCTATGAATCTTCTCACTTATCTAGCGGTAAAACAATATGGATTTGAAGAAGTTGAACATAAAATCGCACAGAAGTCTGTTGACCTTATTTTAAAAGAGTGGCTCGAAAAAGGACATGTTCACGAAACTTACGATCCCGAGACCGGTGAGGGCTGCAACACCAACTGTAGCGACAAATTTTATCATTGGGGTGGCCTTCTCTCCTTTATCGCGCTATATGACGGTGGCTACTATTTCAATTAGTTTTCTCCGTTCATATATAGGTAAATTATGTTCTGTTCTAAAATAATCTCTCTTAAAGAAAGGAGTTTTTTTAATGAATGCATATGAACAGCACAAAAAGAAATTAATGAATGGCTGGCAAACCTGGAACTCACGTAGTGTTCTTTCCCACATTATGATGCCCGAATGTATCGGAATCAATCTTGGCCTCAAGGACTACAAAGAACCCGGTCTATTGGAAGAGGCATTGATTGGAAGTAACGTTGTTTCCGGCCGGAACAGAGACATCGAAGCGCAACCGCATGCTATGCAGCAGGCTGCCGCTATCACACCATATGCGCACGCTTATGACAATTCTTTTACAGAATTAAAGCTTGAATGGTTTGACAATATTCTCAATATTAAAACCGCTCTTGACGGTGATGACCTTGTTATGTTGGTCACTCCCATTAAACAGCCTAAAAAGCCTTCTTCCCTCTTGGTTAACGGTGTTTCTCTCTGGAACAAAGGCGGAATAATCACTAAAAAAGGCGATGTGCTCTATCTGGAAAGCGGTAGCAAAAATATTCCGGTCTACTTAACCGAACCGGACAATGGTGAGCTTTTTACCTATGCGACCACTCCTTACCTTTCCGCCAGTCTATGTTGCCCGATCGGAATCAGCACCGGAAAACGGCGCACCATTTCTGAAATTGAAACAATTATTAAGGTGCAACAGAAAAAATGGGAAGATAATAAAAACAAGTACGGTAAGCACGCTGAAGCTTATAACGCCATGCAGACCTGTCAGGCTTGGGACACTGTCTATAACCCGGAGTCTGACGCACCTATTACAACGGTCAGCCGAATTTGGAATAATAACTGGGGCGGTTATGTTCTCTTCTGCTGGGATACCTACTTTGCAGCGTTGATGCAATCCATTGACAATAAAGATCTCGCTTACTGTAATGCTATTGAAATTACTCACGCCCACACCGACCGGGGATTTGTACCAAATTATGCTGCCCAAAACAATTTTAAAAGCTTTGACCGTTCACAGCCGCCTGTAGGCTCTATGGTCTGCTTAATGATGTATAATAAATTTAAAGAAAAATGGTTTCTTGAGGAAGTTTATAACGATTTGGTCGTATGGAACCAGTGGTTTATTGACAACCGCAGCACCAAACACGGACTGATGGCATGGGGAAGCGACCCATACGAAGGGACTACTGGGCACAATCTTGAAGAAAACTATGGCGTTCATGAACGCTTCGGTGGAGCGTTGGAATCCGGTATGGACAATACACCGATGTATGATGACACACCGTTTGACAAAGAGCGAAACATTCTGCTGCTTGAAGACGTTGGATTGGTCGGGCTCTATATTAACGACTGTCACTGTCTGGCGGAAATCGCTAAAATTCTAGGGCATGACGATAAAGCGTCTGAGCTGGAAGAACGGGCTTCTAAGTTAGAAGACAATATGGAAAACGTTCTTTGGGATGAAAAATTCGGAATGTATCTCAACCGCAGAGAAGATACCGGTGCCTTTGAATATCGCCTTTCTCCGTATCATTTCCATGCTCTTTTCAGCCACAAAGTGAGCGAAGAACACGCCCGCCGAATAATGGATGAGCATTTTTACAATCCAGAGGAATTCTGGGGAGAATATATTATTCCGTCAATCGCGCGCAACGATCCGTCCTTCCCCAAGCAAACCTACTGGCAGGGAAGGATCTGGGCGCCGCACAACCTTTTGGTTTATTTGGCAATGGAAAGATATCCCTTTGAAGACGCCAAGCAGGCACTTGCAGAAAAATCTGAAAAGCTGATTTTGAAAGAATGGTTAGAACACGGACATGTTCACGAAAACTACGATCCGGATAACGGCGAGGGTTGCAACAACCCCAGAAGTGATCCATTCTATCATTGGGGCGGACTGCTTTCTTTCATCGCGTTATACCAGGATGGCTGGTACGATAAAAAATAAAAAGTACTTAATATAGGGCAAAATTATATCTTATTCTGAGGCAGATATTTTGAACCCAACTAGAAAAGAGAGTCATATTTTCTAAAAATATGACTCTCTTTTCTTTTTAATCCGGCTGTGGTTTTATATTGAAACAGACTGTCAGATAGAATCAATTAAAAATCTGGGACAAAAGTTCCCGCAAACAGACAAAAATTTTTACACAGTTCGACCTCACTCTGGTTTGTCCCAATTCTATAATAAATAAGCAGGTCTTCTAAAACAGGGAAAGGAGGCGGTTTTTATTGCAAACGTAATTTATCTGGATGTTCTGATTTCTGTAAACCTGTTTGTAACCTACTTTCTCCTTCTTTCCACCGCGCTTCTCCTTCATCAAAAGCCTAAACGATGGAGGATGGTCATTGGAGCTTTGGCAGGCGGCTTAAGTTCTTTCATTATTTTCCTGGACGGACTCCCCTGGGGCATCTCCGTTCTGATTAAAATTATCCTGGGAATTATTCTGGTACTCATTTCATTTCCTTGGCAGGGAAAGGGCGTGTTTATCAAAACCGCTCTGCTGTTTATTGCTGTCAATTTTCTGTTTGCGGGTATTATGATGGCGCTTTGGTTCTTTGTAGCCCCGGTGGATATGTACTACCGAAACGGCGTTGTATATTTTAATATTTCCGCATTAACCTTAGCAATATCTACTATTGCCGCCTATTTCATTGTTCGACTCATCAGCTGGATCTTGGATCGGAGAATCTCCCATGGCTCCATCTGCCATATTGTTATTTCCCTTAGCGGAAAAGAAGTACTTCTAAACGCCTTTCAGGACTCAGGAAATAAACTTTCTGACCCGTTTAGTGGAACTCCCGTTGTTATATGCCAGTATTCCGCAATTGAAAGCCTTCTACCGCAATCTCTTCATTCTTACTTTTCGGGGAAAGGAGAGTTGCCAGCTATCAGTGGAGAGTGGGCAAGACGGATTCGGGTTGTTCCCTACCATGTTGTGGGAGACAATGGGATGATGCGTTGCTTTTATCCTGATCAATTTCAGGTCGTGTCAGGAACGCATACAGAGGAATACAAAGTTTTAATTGGTGTCAGTCAGGAAAATTTATCTGGTGGTGAATATGCCGCCTTGTTCAACGCCGCTTTGCTTTTAAATCAATCACAGGGAGTTACCTCATCATGAAATATCTGCTTTTTCAAATGAAAACAAAATACCATCAGTTTGTTGCCTTATTCCACAAGACCAATTTTCAATTCACCTCTACCTACCGAAAAAAAATACCGCACTTCCACCGTACAGCTAAAAACGCTTTTTATCATATCATTCATCATCTTGGCCTTACGGGATATACTCAATATATTAATGGTCCCGATACACTTCCACCTCCTCTTTCCAAAGACGAGGAAAAGAAAGTCTTTGAACAGCTACAGACCGATGCCGAAAAAGCACGGGAAATATTAATTGTCCACAATTTGAGATTGGTAGTCTACATAGCCAAAAAATTTGAATCAACCGGAATTGGAATGGAAGATCTAGTATCAATTGGTACAATCGGTTTAATCAAGGCGGTTAATACTTTCGCGCCGGAAAAAAACATCAAACTCGCCACCTATGCATCTCGGTGTATTGAAAACGAAATTTTAATGTGTTTAAGAAAAAATTCTCAGCTTCGAAATGAAATTTCCATAGATGAGCCTCTTAACATTGACTGGGATGGAAATGAGCTCCTTCTTTCCGACATACTCGGGACTGAAAATGACAGCGTCAATAAAAATATTGAAATGGAAGTAGAACGAGAACTTCTCAAACAGTGTGTTGACAACCTCTCACCAAGGGAAAAAGTAATTATGCAGATGCGTTTTGGACTGGTAAACGGCGTAGAGAAAACGCAAAAAGAAGTCGCCGATATTATTGGAATCTCGCAGTCCTATATTTCACGGCTTGAAAAAAAGATCATTGAACGTCTAAAGGTAGACTTTAATCGGATCAGTCATTCATGACTCGAGGTGAAGCAATATGATCTGCAGGGTCAGCACCCTATGTGACAAAGAAGTGATAAACATCAGCGACGGCAGTCGCCTAGGATGCATTGACGATGTTGAAGTCAATGTTGATAATGCCCAAGTTTGCTCTATTATCGTCTACGGAAAGTACCGTTTATTTGGTCTACTTGGGCGCTGTGAAGATATCATTATCCGATGGGAAGACATCACTTTGGTAGGTGAAGACACCGTTTTGGTTTCTTTTAAAGGAGGGATTCCTCCCGGACAAAGGAAGAAGAAAAAACGTGGATTTTTTAGTAGCTTTTTTGGATAAATACAATAAAAAGCCCTGGCCAAGGCCAGGGCTTTTTATTCAAATAATTTTTTTGACAACTTTACGGCTTCTTCCCGAAGTCGTTTTGTTTCTCCAACATCGGTTTGATAAACGCCTTTTCTAACTTCTGTCAGAACATCCCCTTCCCTGACTGGGCCAATACATTTAGACAAAGAAATCCTGACCATTTTTTGGCCATCCGTCTCACAAACTGCTATTTCATTTTCAATTCGGTCTACAATTAACACCTCGTCACCTCTCTGTCACACATTTAATTGTTTCAGGTTCAAATTCAAAAACGATCGTCCCATTTAAATCTGTACGATAAACCGGTTTTCCAAATTCTTTTACCCGTTTGACCACACTTGTAGTTGGATGATTATAGGAGTTATTCTTTCCCACGCAAATGACAAAACAGTCAGGTGAAGCAGCTTCCAGAAAATCCTGTGTATTTGAAGTACTGCTTCCATGATGGCTAAGTTTTAAGATGTTACATTCAAGATCCACATCAGACTGTATCAGTTGTTTTTCAACTTCTTTCTCAGCGTCACCGCAGAGAAGAAGCGA
>CAUABB010000053.1 GCA_958427155.1 uncultured Oscillospiraceae bacterium
AATCCGCAAGATTATTTTTTATTATTCTTTAAAAATCTCTTTATAGCTCAAACGCATAGAAAACACCAAAAGAACATCACCAGGACAGAATCATTTATCATACTCAATCAACCGTTTGACAAAGATCAGTTCAAACGGCTCTCCCTGCGGCAGGAAGCCACCTGTTTCATGATAACCAAGTTTTCGATAAAAATGTTGGGCTCCTTCAGCAGAAGAAGTAGAAGTCATCACAACAGAAAAACCCTTCTGACGCATTTCCTTCTCCCAGTGCCCTATCAGCTGGGTGCCAATTCCTTTTTTACGATACATTTCCTCCAAACGAAGCATATTCACAAACGGAATTTCATCCCAGAAAAGCCCGTACCGAAGCCAACCGATCAATTTTCCTTCGAGTTCTACAACCCAAATTCTTCCACGGTCAATCACATATTTCAGTTCCTCACTGGAAACCCAGTGGTCACGAGTCACCAGAAAGAAAAAATCCTCCTTTTCTGCAAGGCGAAACACTAAAGTATCCCTTTCTTTATCCCTCACAGCTCATTCTCCCACTCTGCCTGTTTGAAACCAACCAACACCGCATGATCTGTTACCAAAATTGGACGTTTTACCAGCATCCCGTCACCTGATAGCAGAGAATACTGTTCCTCTTCCGTCATATCACCAAGTTTAGCGGAAAGCCCCAGGGATTTATAGACAAGTCCGGATGTATTAAAAAAGCGTTTCAACGGTAAGCCGCTTTTTTTATGCCATTCTCTGAGTTCTTTTTCCGTTGGATTTTCTTCTTTTATATTTCGCGTTTCAAATACAATTCCTTTTTCTTTCAGCCATTTTTCCGCTCTTTGACAAGTCGTACATTTTGGATAACAAACAAATAAATTCATGATCGTTCCTCCTGCGTATATTCTTGACAGTACACCTCGTTCTACCTGCTCGTCTGAAAAAGCTTCTACTTTACGGATAACGGAAGATGCTTCCACTTTATGGTGCCGTTTTAAAGGTTTTGGTTCCTTCTAAGTGATCCTTTGACGCCGCCTTCCAAAGCCGCAGAATATTTTCCGTCGCAAAGCGCATATTATCCGCACTGAAAGCCCGGCTAACTGAAAAATCCTGGGGAAGCCGGTTAACAGAAAAGGCTGCTGAAACTCCCATTTCATATGCGGGTTCAATTCCCTCGTCCAATCCTCCGGCAATAACAACAACTGGGACACCAGCCTTTTGAGCACGGCGGGAAACTCCAATGACTACCTTTCCCCGAAGACTTTGAGAATCCATCTTTCCTTCCCCAGTAAAAACAACGTCTGCCCCTTTCAATAAACGATCGAACTCGACTGTATCTAGAACAGTTTCAATTCCCATTTGAAGTCGGGATCCAAAAAACGCTATCATCCCCGCTCCCATAGCACCGGCGGCACCTCCTCCCGGAACTCCTTGCAGATCCAGTTGAAGATCCTGTCGGATACGTTCACAGAGGAAACGAAGACCTCTATCAAGTCGCTGAACCATCTCACCGTCCGCACCTTTTTGAGGCCCGAAAATATAAGCCGCTCCATTTTCACCGTAAACAGGATTATCAATATCACACATCGTGATGATTTCAACATCTCGAAGTGCAGGATCCAGGTTTTTCATATCAATCCGGGAAATTTTACTCAAAGTTTTTCCAACCGGAACGAAATGTTCCCCTTTTTCGTTATAGAAGCGAACGCCAACGGCGGAAGCCGCTCCCGTCCCTCCGTCATTGGTGCAGGAGCCTCCCAAGCCGACAATAATTTTGGAGCATCCACGCTTTGCCGCGTCCAAAATCAACTCTCCGACACCATAAGTCGTAGTTTGTTCCGGATCTTTCCGATCTTCCACTAATGGCAGGCCCGCGCAGGAAGCCATTTCAACAACAGCAGTTCTTCCCCCATCAATTAAGCCATAAGTTGCCTTAACTGGTTCAAACCAAGGTCCAGTAACCGTTTGGACAATTCGTTCTCCGCCAAGCGCAGCAAGAAAACAGTCCACGCTTCCTTCGCCGCCATCCGCAACTGGTACTGAAACTGTTTCACAATCCGGAAATACCGTCCGAATTGCCTCTGTTACAATCTCGCAAATTTCTTCGGAACGTAAGGTCCCCTTAAATGAGTCCGGAATAATGACTGCTTTTTTCACGGCTGTTCCTCCTTTATTCCTCTACAATCACTGAAACGCCGTCCGGAATCACCGTCACAGAAGCATCCGAATTTTCAAGGAGTTCACAGGCTTTTTCAAGCCCTTCCTTCACTGAGTGAACCGGTATCATATGAAGGGAACGAACCATTTCGTCCGGCGCATCCGAAAGATAAAGAACAGTCGCCTTTTGAAGAACACGCGCAAAAATCTGAGACTGCCACTGATCCGGGATGGTTTTCTCAGGGGGAGTAGCACGGAACCGGCTCATCATAACATCAAGATTTTTTTCCGCCGCAAACGTATCGTAAAAGCTCTGTGCCCCATGGCCATCATTTGACTTGGCGAGCATCAAAATAACGCCACCCTCTTTCACGGTCGCCTCGGCCGCGGTCATCCCTTTGACCGCCTGATAAATATTCTGATCCAGTGGATACCCACCGTTAGTGGATATAACGATATCCGCTGGAGCGGCCTTTACTCCGCACAAACCGGAAAGGAAGTTCACTCCCATCTGATGTGCCTCTTCACCATCCCCAGCTACAGCATAAATAACCTTTTTCTCCGCGTTTAATACCACATTTAAAATAAACGCAAGCCCACAACGTTTTGCCGCGTAAACCATATCTTTATGAATCAGATTTCCCTCCAGAACGCCTGTACGAGAATGAGCATCATCAATAAAAGCCGCGCAGTGGTTTGAAACTACCGTTTTCCTTCCGGCAACGCCCGGAAGGACGCTTTTCCTTCCGCCGGAAAAACCAGCAAAAAAGTGGGGTTCAATAAATCCTTCCGCAACCAGTAAATCAGCCTCTACAGCAAGCCGGTTTAAAATAAGCTCGCCGCCCGAAGGCAGTTTCCCCAGAGAAACAAGATTCTGTGTGTCATCACAGTTGTGAATCACAATTCGTTCATTCATACAGATTTCAGGGCCAAATTTAAAAAGGAGTTCCTCTCCGGTCATATCTCGATGGCAACCGGTTGCCACCAAAATAGTGATATCGGCATCCGGATTTCCCTTTCGAATTTCCCGCAACATGGGAGGAATCAAAAGCTTACTTGGAACAGGACGGGTATGGTCACTTGCAACTAATACAACCTTTTCTCGACCTTTTGCAAGTTCTTTTAAAGATTTGGACCCAATCGGGTTCTGAAGTGCGCGCTCTACCAATTCTTCTTCGCTAAATTCTGAGCGATAGTTGTGCAGATTTGAGGTCAGCACTCCTCGAAGGCATTTTTCTGGCAAGGTACAGGGCAGCGTTTCATTTCCATATGGAAGAAAGATTGTATTCATGGTAAATTTCTCCGTTTCATAAACAGCGTCACTGGTTGATTTCTAGGTCTCTTTTTAACCGAATTATATTCTATTCTGAGGCAGAAGTCAAACCTTACTCCGGACTAAATTATAGCGATAGCGCAACAGAAATACCGCCCCTATCACGCAGGTAACCAGTTCTGCTAATGGCACGCACCACCATACACCAGTCAATCCCCACCATACGGGAAGGATAAATAGGAAAGGTAGGACAAAAACAAAACCACGTCCAATCGACAAAAAAAATGACGGAACTGGTTTTGAAACCGACGCAAAAAAAGAAACAAAAACCAGATTAACACCTGCTAACCAAAAAGAACAAAAATAAATTTTAATTCCTTCCCGTGCCATTGCAGCAAGTTCCGAACTTCCTTCACTATTAAAGGCCGCAATAATGCCATCGGGAAACAGAAAACCAATTAAATATAAAATGATTCCTATCACAACCGCCGTGATACAGCCATAACAGAGAACCCTTCTACTTTTTCCCAGATTCCCCGCCCCGTGATAAATGCTGATCAACGGCTGAATTCCCTGGGCTACGCCTGTAAAAATCGCAACTGCAATTAAAGCTAAATTCGCCACAATGCCATAAGCTGCTACCCCAAGATTTCCGGATATTGAAAGGATTACCAAATTGAAAACCAAAATAACCAGACCTGAAGAAAGCTCATTAACAAAAGACGGAAGCCCTAATGAAGAAACCCTCCCTAATTCTTTTAGACTAAACCGGCAGCGAACCAATTGAAAATGACTGCGTCCCCGCAGAAAGTGAAAAGAACAGACCCCTATCCCCAAAACCGGCGCCAAACCGGTAGCAAGCGCAGCTCCGAGCATTCCAAGCTGAAGGGGAAAAACCAGTATATAGTCAAGAACAATATTGCTGAAACTTCCAAGGAGCATTGCCGCCATAGAGAGATTTGGCTCTCCATCATTGCGTACAAAACAGACAAAAAGATTATTGAGCAGATAAGCCGGTGAAAAAGCCAAAATCACCCGAAGATACTGTATGGAAAAATTCAGTACAATTCCTTCCCCACCGAGCAATCTCGCCATGGGCTCAGCAAAGGGAATTCCAACTGCAACTAACAAAAGACCAAGTCCCACTGAAATTATTGCAGTCTGCGTAAAAACTCGGCTTCCTTTCTCCCCCTCTCCCCTTCCCTGCAAAAGGGAATAACAGGTAGCGGCACCCATCCCCAGCATTAATCCCAAGCCATTAATGACATTATAAACCGGTATCACCAGATTCAAAGCGGTGAGTCCCTCATTTCCTACCCCGTTCGCAATAAAATAAGTATCCGCGAGGATATATAGAGACAAGCCTAACATGCTTGCTACATTCAGGGAAACATAGCGCGCAAAAAGCCTGCCTGTATGCCCGGATAAAATCTGTCCGTGACTCATTCAAAATTCTCCTTTTTAAAAGGCGCCAGACTGCCGCACCATAAAGACCGTCGTATGGCAATCTGACGCCTGATTGAATTTTTTAAGAGCAAGAAACATTTGATTTATTTTTCTTGACTTATTTTACCCAAAATCTCTCGTAACATTCTTTAACCATTTCTTACTTTTATACCGCCAGAAGGTCAACGGGATCTTCAAAATTTCATCGCTCATCAGAACAACATAAACCCAGGGGACCGGCCAGCGGAATACAAAAGCACAAATTGCCCCTAACAGGATAGAACAGCACCACATTGTAGAAACATCAATAAAAAGGCCAAATTTTGTATCTCCTCCTGCACGGAACACACCAACTACCATCGTCGTATTAAACGCCTGGGCAAAAACAAAATAGGACATAATCCCCATCATAATCACAAGATACCCCTGTGCTTCCGTGGAAAGATTCATCAGTACGAGGACAATCGGTGCAACTCCCAACACAACAACCGCGCCGATTCCTCCAAAAATCAGAGTCAACTTTACAAATCTTTTAGCATAAAGCTCCGCTTCCTCATAAAAGTTGGCTCCAATCGCCTTACCAATCATAATTGCCGTAGCGTTTGCAATACCAAATGCCACCACCGTAGCAAGCTGGCGTGTAACCTGAGCAACTGAATTTGCAGCAACAACCGAGCTTCCCATATGTCCAATAATAACTGAATTCATGGAAACACCAAGGCCCCACATTAATTCATTGAGAGTAACCGGGATAGAGAATTTCAAAAAATCCCGAAACAGAAGTTTGTTATGAACAAACAGGTTTTTAAAATGCAGTCGAACAGGATTCCCCTTCCCGCGAGAATAACACAAAGTGATGACAAGCTCCAAAGCACGGGCGATAACCGTTCCAATTGCCGCACCTTGTATTCCCAACTTCGGAAGGCCAAAAAGGCCGAATATCAAAAGGCTGTTGATTAAAACATTACAAATAAGGGAGCAAAGGAAAACAATGGTGGACACGACAACTCGCTCTACACTCCGCATAATATTCAAGTAAACAATCGTAACAGAAGAAAAAATGTAGGAAACCGCCACAATCTGGAGATATTTAACTCCCTCATCAATTACAGGCTGCTCCGCCGTAAAAATAGACATCACCTGAGCCGGAAAAAATAGTACAACAGCAGTAAAAATTACGGACACCAGGATTGAAAAACGCATGGCAATTCCGATGACCTTCTCAATCGTTTTGGTATCTCCCTTTCCCCAATACTGCGCCGTTAAGACAGCAGCCCCGGACGTAAGCCCAAAAAAGATCAATGTCATAATAAACTGTACCTGCCCAGCAAGGGAAGAAGCGGAAAGGACTGTCTCTCCTACGCTCCCCAACATCAGTACATCGGCCGATGTAACTGCAACATTAATCAGATTCTGGAGTGCCATTGGCAGCACCAGAGAAAAAACAGATTTGTAAAAAGACCTGCGCTCCTCTTTAGAGCCCAAAACCATTTGCGTCACGAAACCCCTGCTTTCCTTCTCCTCAATCATGAAATCAAAATTAAATTAAGATAACTGCCATTGTATCATATTTTAAGTTTAAAGGGAAGATAGAAAGGCAATCAAAGTTTTATTAGCTCGCCCGGCTCCACAATCAGCCTTCCAGAAGCCTGAAATTTTTCTGCAAATTCACGATCAAACAAAGCTCCCGGCTTCATATGAATCGGTATATTATGGGTGGCTTTTACCATAGCGGCACAACGAGACGCCTCCTCTGCATTCATATTATAGATACCATCGATTGGATAAAACGCATAGTCAATCACAATTCCAGGAGCCGTCTTTTCCATCCACTCTGTTGCCGAAGTATCTCCTGAAGCGTAGATACACAATCCGTCAAACCGAAGCAGATAGCCCACACATTCTTTAATGTTGTGATGCGAATTGTAGGCAGGAACCGCCTCTATTTCAATCTCCTTCACTGTAAACCGATTGTATTTTCCACCCTTTAATGCTTGCACGCTGGTAATAACTGTACAATCTTCTTTGCGAGCGGGAAGGTCTACAACGTTATGATCATGGTGATCATGTGTCACAAGAATTAAATCGGCAGGAAGATTATATCCTTCTCCCGCAAACGGATCAAGATATACGACCGTTCCCTGATCGGTACAGAAACGAAGACTTCCGTGCCCCTGATATAAACACTCTGACATTGCAAAAAACTCCTTTCTGACAGATACACTGATTTTTATCTCATCATACTCCATTTTTTTACAAAAGGAAAGAGGGGACCACATGTCAAATAAAAATTCAAATATCCAAATTTATTAGAAGACTGTTCCTTTCCTCTCCGGTTTAAGTACCCTTGAAAGAAGATTGGGAATTCTTTATAATAAAATCAGAAAAACAAATAGGGGGGCTGCTGTAATGGACACATTGGTGGAGCTGTTCGATAAAGAACCTGTTGAGAACATTTATGCCGCTGTGGCTCTTCAGCCCAAACAGGTGGTGTATATTGGTGATTCTCGGCTCATGACGGCAGGGCGGCAGGAAAATATCCGACGTTTTTTTGCTCAAAAAAGCTCTGGAACAAAACTGCATTTTTATTCTATCCGGACGGATGATGTGGAACAGATTGGTACTGTCTTGGAGGAGATTACGCAGCGGTTTGATAACTGTGTCTGTGATGTAACAGGCGGAACTGATCTGTTGCTTGTCTCAGTTGGGATCCTTTGTGCCCGCAAAAAAATTCCCGTGTTGTTTTTTAATATTCACACGGGCAATTTTGTAAACGTATCCGGTTGTGAGGATTTTTCTTCTTTTTCTTCCCCTTCCTTAACAGTAGAAAACCTCATGGCGCTAGCTGGAGGGGCTTTTATCAGACACGGGCATTATTCTCCTGAATTGGAAGTTCCTGAAACACGTGATATCATCGAAGCTGTTTGGGAAGTTCTCAGAACTGATATTCCCGGCTGGGGAAAACAGGCTTCTTATTTTCAACAGGCGGCAAAAGGCAGTGAAAATGGCAACGAATCCTTAACGGTAAGAGCCCCCGTTCATATTCATGTCAATTTTCGCAATATTGTCCACTGTAATCCACGGTTTATGATCCGTCTGGCGGAAACGGGCGCCATTCGAAACTATCGTATGGAAAACGACCGCGTCCGCTATACCTACCGCAATCCTTTATTTCGGCGTCTTTTAAGCGACGCTGGCGTCTGGCTTGAGCTTTACACCTATTATACTGCACAGAGAACCAACTTTTTTGATGATCTTCAAACCAGCGTGCTGATCGACTGGGATGGTAATACAGAATCTAATGGAACCGTCAACGAACTTGACGATATTCTGATTAAAGGTATTGTTCCTTTGTTTATCTCCTGTAAAATCGGGGTTCCATCTGTCCTCGCGATCAATGAGATCGATTCACTCGCCCGCCGTTTCGGAGGATCGATGGCTAAACCGGTCCTTGTCACCGCAAGCCGTTTGGACGACATTCCGGAACCGACTCGTCAACGAGCCGCCGATATGGGGGTCACGCTTTTGGACGCGGGAAATATGTCCCGTTCAGCTTTTGCACGGTCTCTTATGAAATTGGCCGGTGCTTCAAAAGACTATTTTAAGCGGCGTTAACGATAAAGAGCTCTTCTCGCAGCTCCTCCATGGCCTCCTTTATAGTATCCGCCGAAAAAGAAAATTCTCCTTCTGGGGTATAGACCTCCACGTGTCCTCCTATAGTGATCATTTGATATCCTGCCATTTAAATCTTCCTTTCTTCTTAACCGATTTCTTCCTTACAACAACAGTATACCAAAATAACTGTCCAATAAAA
>CAUABB010000054.1 GCA_958427155.1 uncultured Oscillospiraceae bacterium
GGAGGGGTTAGCTGGAACTTATGAAGTCTTCCAGTTGGCGGAACTGGTTCATCCGCAGAAGGGATGCGAGGTTCTTGCGGTTTATGGAGAAGACTTTTACAAAGGGACTCCTGTTGTCACTAAAAATAGATTTGGAAAGGGTGTTTGTTACCATATTGCTGCCAGGACTGAAAATCCGCTGTTAGATGCACTCTATGACAGCATCATTGCCAAACATGACATTGAAATGGCACTGGGTGGGGAATATCCCCTTGGTATAACCGTCCAGCAAAGGTACGGAGACGGGGAAAATTATTATTTTGTCATGAATTTTAATGGAGAGGCAAAACAACTTGTTCTCCCCGGTGGACTTTTTTATGATCATGTTTCCCAACAGGAAATAGACAGTGTGCTTCAGTTGGATCCATACGGCGTTGCCATTTTAGTCAGGCGTTAACCATTTTTCCGTTTTCGTATACATACTTCCAGCATTTTTAAAGCTAAAAATCAGAAAACAATATAGCAATGTTTTTATTTGAAATTTTATTTTAAACTGAGGAATGAACATGAAAAAAATCAATCTGAAAACCCCTGCAGGTATCACAGCTTCCATTATGCTGCTTTATCTTATCCAGTGGGGAGCGCAATATATTGGTTACAATTATCTTCCGATATATATTGACGCCCTGCCGTTTTCGACCAACAGCACTACCGGGCTTGCAATCGCAGTCGGCGCTGCTACAACAATTTGTGCTCAGCCGGTTTGGGGTCGATTGGGAGATCATGCGAAAACAAAAAACCGCATCCTGATGATTGCTTTATTACTGGAAGCGTTGGTGGGGCTTTTGTTTTTTGTCCAAATGCCAAATCTCTGGATGTTGCTGCTATGCGTAGTGTTGTTTTATATTCCTTTTCTTGCGCCGCAGGTTTTGATTGACACCATTGTTGTGGAAAATCTCAACAGGGTTAAAGTGCGTTTTGGGATGCTTCGGTGTTTTGCTTCCGGTGGTGCAGCGTTGATGTCTTTTATATTTGGATTTGCCGGTGAAATGACCGGAATGAAGGCTTTTACTATTTTTTCCCTCTTTGCGGCGGCTTCAATTATACCACTTTTATTTCTTCCCAAAACCAAAGGTCATGCTCATGGGACCAGGGAGAAAGGAGCTTATCGCAGTCTGCTTCACAACAAACGGTTTATGTTGTTTTTGTTATACGGATTTTTCCTGTTTCTTTGTGGGGCAATGATTAACGCTTTTTTCCCTATCTATTTTTCAACTGAAAAGGGGTTAGATGCCGGCGTAGAGGTTTATGGTATCTTTATGGGAATTACGATCCTACTTGAAGCGTCATTAATGTTTTTTGCCTCTCGTTTTTTTGCGCGGTTGAATCCTTACATCGTTTTTATGTTTCCCTTAATTGCCGGGGTCTTTCGGATGTTGATTCCGGTGGTTTCAGGTACCTGGACAGATATGCTGATTTATCCGGTGTTTCATGCGCTTTGGTTTGCGCCACTCTGGACAAAGGTTGCGCCTTTTATCCAGTCGGTCATGCCGCTTTCCATGCGAGCGACTGGGCAGTCTTTCTGGACAATTATCACCAGCGGGATTGCGCCGGTTATTGGTTCTCTGACGGCAGGCTGGTTTGCAGACTGGATTGGTATTCGAGGAATGTTTTTGATTGTCTGTATTACGATGACGATTTTAAGCGTGGTTTTTGCCTTTTTATTCTTTAGACAGATTAAAATTGATAGGAATGAAGGTTGGGAAATGACGTTATAAAAAGGCTGTCTGCCGGAATATATATTCCGGCAGACAGCCTTTTTTACTGGAAAGAAACAAGCTACTCTGCAAGTTTTGCTGCGGTTTGTTTGGCAAGAGAAACAGCACCATCAACCAGCTGCTGGATACTGTAATTTTCTGCAAAAGGAATGTGAATATTACAGCGATCAACGGGGATTAGAATCTTTTGGGCATCACTACTGCCAATTGCCTCTGCCATTTTGGGAGTAAGTTCTCCGAGCAGGGAATTTGGCATCAGAATCGCGAGGACACCTATAATAATATCCGCCTTTCGCACGTTGCAGACAATAGCGTTTTCTCCGGTTGCACCGTCGGCAGCTCCCGCCTTAAGCATAGCGTTAGTGGCGGCGGAATTCGTTCCAAGGGCGCGGATATGTATGTTTGGAAGCTCACTTTTGAGTTTGAGCACAATGGCTTTTCCAATGCCGCCTCCTTGACCATCTACTACTGTAATCAGGATGTCTCGCTTCATAAATTAATGCTCCTTTGGACAGTTGTTATTCATTTGATTGTACAAGATTTTAGACGTTTTTGCAACATATCAGCGTACAAATAGGCCGCAGGAAACTTATAGTCCCTGCGGCCTGTTATTCTGTGTTTGACTTATTTTGCGTACTCAATTGCGCGGCTTTCACGCACTAAGTTAACCTTGATCTGCCCCGGATATTCTAGCTCGTTCTCAATCCGATTGACAATGTTACGGGCAACAAGAATCATATTTTCGTCTTTAATAACTTCTGGTTTGACCATGATCCGTATTTCACGGCCAGCTTGGATAGCGAAGGATTTTTCAACGCCCTCAAAGGAGTTGGCAATTTCCTCTAATTTTTCAAGACGCTTAATGTAGTTTTCCAAATTTTCACGGCGCGCCGCCGGACGTGCCGCAGAAATTGCATCAGCGGCCTGTACCAGACAGGCAACAACAGTTTTAGGCTCTACATCATTATGATGAGCCTGAATCGCATGGATGACTTCATTAGACTCTTTATACTTACGGCAGACATCTACGCCGATTTCGACGTGAGAGCCTTCAATTTCGTGGTTGAGAGCCTTACCAATATCGTGTAGGAGACCTGCGCGGCGAGCCTGAACAGGATCTATTCCAAGTTCGGAGGCCATCATGCCGGCGAAATAGGCAACTTCAATTGAGTGGTTAAGGACATTTTGCCCGTAGCTAGTGCGAAACCGCAGACGACCCAGCAATTTAACAAGTTCCGGATGAATGCCGTGAACGTTGGTTTCAAGTACAGCACGTTCCCCTTCAGACTTGATTTTCTGTTCCACTTCACGGCGAGATTTTTCAACCATTTCTTCAATTCGGGCCGGATGGATCCGCCCGTCCGCAATCAGTCGTTCCAACGACTGACGGGCAATTTCGCGGCGGATTGGATCATGACAAGAAAGGGTAATTGCCTCCGGTGTATCATCAATAATTAGATCTACACCGGTCAGAGTTTCAATTGTGCGAATATTTCGGCCTTCCCGCCCGATAATACGACCTTTCATTTCGTCATTAGGCAATGAGACAACCGATACAGTAGCTTCCGAAACAGTTTCGGCGGCACACCGAGAAATCGCGAGAGAAATCAATTCGCGGGCCTTCTGGTCTGCCTCATCTTTGAGTTGCTGCTCATAGTGTTGAATTTTCAGCGCTTTTTCATGAACCAGTTCTGTTTCTAATGTGTCAAGTAATTGCTGCCTGGCCTGATCCGCAGTGAGTTCAGAAATACGCTCTAGTTGATCCAGCTGGCTTTTTTTGATAATTTCCGCTTCTTTTAATTTTTCTTCGGCCTGTTTTAAGCGGTTTTGGACCTGTTCGTCTTTTTTTTCAATATTATCGATCTTTCGATCAAGAGATTCTTCTTTTTGTTGAAGGCGGCGTTCCTGCCGGTTAAGTTCCCCCCGAAGCTCTTTTAAGTCACGGTCAGATTCTACGCGAAGACGATGGATTTCATCCTTCGCTTCCACCAGTGCCTCCCGTTTTTTGCGTTCGGCTTCCTTCTCTCCCTCCGCAATGATGCGTTTGGCCTCTTCTTCAGCACTGCCGATTTCAGCTTCGGCAACCTTTTTTCTATAATGAACACCTATAAAAAAGGTGGCGACACCAATCAGAATCGCGCCTGCAAAAAAAGCGATAATGCCAATTAATAATGAATTTGTGTCCATTTTACAAGTACAAACCTCCTTTATCTTTCTATTTTTTTGTTGGAAAATTGTGAATCATTACTAAAATAATAAAAAACAAATTATCAAAAAAAGGTCAAAAAACCGAAAAAACAGCGTATTCGCTATATCATTTATTGTAATACGATTACAAAGTAATGTCAAGAAAATTTACAGGCTGTATTATTTTTAGCTAAGGAACACAAAAGAGGAAAGTTAACATAAAAAAGCAGTATGTATAAAGGGGAAAAGATGATTTCAGAGTAAAGTTGCATACGGCTGTGCAACTTTATATCAAAAAATGATTTTTGGTGAAAGGGATGGTGATACGGATGAACGGTCCAAAACTGAAGGAAAAGGAGGAACTTTTCTGTCTGTTTTACCAGGTAACCGGGAACGGAAGGGAAGCAGCACTTTTGGCAGGATACTCCGCGGAAGATGCTGAAAAAGAAGCGCTGCTTCTACTGAAGAATCGTCGAATTATCAGACGCCTGGAGCGGCTTGGGAAAACGGGCGGATGCAGACGTGAAGAGATCGCCGCCGGGTTCCGCCGACTTGCCTTTGGGTCAGTCAATGACGCGGTTTGTCTAGCATTGATGGGGAAAGAACTTTCCACAGATGAGCTTCTGCGACTTGATTTATACAATCTCTCTGAGCTGAAAACGGGGGAAAAAGGGATTGAAATGAAGTTTTATGACCGACAGAAAGCTCTTGCAATGCTGATGGAGCTTGAATCGGAAGGAAATTCTGAGTCGCATTCCTCCTTTTATAAGGCGTTAGAACAGGGAGCCGCTGTACTGAGGCGGGAAGGCGAAACAGGAGAATGAAGTTTTTTCCTTTCAGTAAAAAACAGCTCCGAGTTTTGACTTGGTGGTGTCAAAACAGTACAGACCGTTCTCACGACGCCATTATCTGTGACGGAGCGGTTCGGAGTGGGAAAACGCTTTGTATGTCAATTTCTTTTGTCCTGTGGGCATTTTCAGAATATAGCGGGCAATCCTTTGCTTTTTGTGGAAAAACAATTGCCTCACTTCGCCGAAATGTAATTCTTCCCCTCCTGGCGGGGTTGCGGGAGATGGGTTTTTCCTGCCAAGAAAAGGTATCCCGAAATGTAGTTGTGTTAACGCACAGGGGCAAAAGTAACCAGTTCTACCTGTTTGGTGGCCGAGATGAATCTTCGGCCTCTTTGATCCAGGGTATCACTCTGGCGGGTGTTCTTCTTGATGAAGTGGCGCTGATGCCACGATCTTTTGTAGAACAGGCACTTGCCCGTTGTTCCGTACCCGGTTCAAAGCTTTGGTTTAACTGTAATCCTGAACATCCCTTTCACTGGTTCTATGAGGAGTGGATTCAAAAAGCCAGTCAAAAAAATGCGCTTTATCTTCATTTTACCATGGACGATAATCCCGCCTTGTCGGAGGAAATTAAGCAACGGTATCGTTCCCTTTACAGCGGCCCGTTTTATGAGCGGTTTATTGAGGGGCGATGGACAGCCGCAGCTGGTGCTGTTTATCCGATGTTTTCTGAATCAAAGCATGTGGTGCACACCCTTCCGAAATCATTTGAACGTTTTGTGGTTTCCTGTGACTATGGAACGGTCAACCCAGCTTCTTTTGGACTTTGGGGAAAAAGCGGAACCGTTTGGTACCGAATTCGAGAGTACTATTATGACTCCCGCAGAGAACAAAAACTTAGAACCGACGAGGAACATTACACTGCTTTGGAAGAGTTGGTTGGGAATCGGCGTTTGGAAAGGATCTTTGTAGACCCTTCGGCCGCAAGCTTTATGGAGTGCATCCGCAGGCATGGAAAATTTCGCCCAGAAGCGGCCAAAAATGATGTACTGGATGGAATTCGTAAGGTAGGAGATGCCCTACGTGAAGGAAAAATTCTTTTTTCGGCAGATTGCCGGGATACCATAAGGGAATTTTCACTTTATGTCTGGGATCAGAACAGTGGGGAGGACCGTCCAGTCAAGCGAAATGATCATGCGATGGATGAAATCCGATATTTTGTCAGCGGAATCCTTTCCACACAGCACGACGGATTTTATGCTCTCTCATTGAGCCGATAATACGAACCGGCCTTTTGAGGCCGGTTCAAACAGAAAGGAGGAGGTTGATTGAAATTATGGAAAAAGCCCCGAAATATAGAGCCCAGACCTGTTCAGACAGTTAGGAGTCAGCCTGATCCCCTGAGTACCTACCGCAATAGAAGTCCACTTTCGGTTGGAGAATTGCGCCTTTACAAAGCGTTACGAGAGTCGGTACCGGTTATTGATTCGGCTATTCAGAAGATTGTCCGGTTAACGGGCGAATTTACAGTGACGACAGGAAACAGAGAAGCCGATCAGGCGCTGAAATATTTTTGTGAAAATGTTCAGGTAGGCGCGAATGGCCTTGGTATTATGAGCTTTGTCTCCACCTATTTGGACCAATTGCTGACCTATGGAAATGCGCTGGGAGAAATTGTTCCAACCAAAGACGGAAGTGATATTGCGGCTCTATTTAACGCGTCGCTGGAACAGGTGGGAATTCGTGAGGGAAAAACACCGCTTCAGGTAGAAATCTTTTTGCGTGGAGACAGCGGGGATAAAAAGCTTCGTCGTCCTCAACTGGTTTTGTTTTCTGCCCTTAACCCACCAGCGGGGGAATTAGCTGGGGTTTCTCTTTTATGTGGGCTTCCGTTTGTCAGTACAATTTTGCTGAAAATTTTTCGTTCACTCGGTCAGAATTTTGAGCGGATGGGCAACCTTCGCTATGCGGTGACATACAAGCCTGGGAATGACGGACTTGATCGGGATTCGGCCCGAGAACGCGCAGGAATTATTGCGCGGGAATGGGCTGATGCGATGTCAGCTGCGGAACAGGGACAGGTTAAAGATTTTATTGCGGTTGGAGACGTAGACATCCGTGTGATTGGAGCGGATAACCAGATTATTGACAGCGAAGTACCAGTCCGACAGCTACTGGAGCAGATCGTTGCAAAGCTCTCCTTACCACCATTTTTATTGGGTTTTTCCTGGTCAACTTCAGAACGGATGAGCACGCAGCAGGCTGATATTCTCACCAGCGAACTGGAATATTACCGCCGCATTCTGACGCCGGTTATTCGAAAAATCTGCCGTATTTTTTTGCGACTGCGAGGCTTTTTAGAGGAACCGGAGATCGAATGGAACAATATTAACATGCAGGACGAGGTAGAGCTTGCCAGAGCACGGCTTTACGATGCTCAGGCGAAGAACCTTCTGCGTGCGGAATAATGGGACGAAGGAAGTGAATAGAAATGAAAGAAGGGTTTGTCGTAAAGTCGGGCAGAACCGGAGAGGTTTCTCCGGAAGAGCTTGAAAAAATCAACCGGTACTGTCGCAGAGAGCTGTCTCCCGGCGAGATATACACCTTTTCAGTGATTCTTTGTGATAATGAAATTGACCGGGATGGTGAACGCTTTACTGTTGGGGCGCTTAAACGCCTTGCGGCCCTTTTTATGGGAAAGACCGGAATTTTTGACCATAATCCGAAGGGGGAAAATCAGACAGCCCGTATTTATGATACGGTCGTTCTAACAGATTCATCCCAAAAAACAACGATAGGGGAACCATATACCTATGTGAAGGCATCCGCTTACATGGTGCGTAGTCCTAAAACAGAGGAGTTGATTCTTGAGATTGATGCTGGAATCAAAAAAGAAGTCAGTGTCGGATGTAGTGTTGCAAAGGTTACCTGTTCTATCTGTGGAGCTGACCTGAAACGAAGCAGTTGTGAACACCGCAGAGGTGAAGTGGTAGGTGGATCAGTTTGCCATGCGGTTCTTGATCAGCCAACCGATGCCTACGAGTGGTCTTTTGTTGCGATTCCGGCGCAGCGGGCTGCGGGTGTGGTAAAAGGATACAGGGAAGAAAAACCGAGAGATCCTGTTTTCCTTTTAAAATCAATTGAAAAGGCGGATCGAGAATTAGTTCTCACCCTAACTGAGCAGAAGAGTCTGTTTGAACTGATCGAACAAAATGAGGTGGAGGCTGCCTTTGGGCGCAAATATCTGGATGAACTGCGCAATGACATCTTTCGGCTGAGTGCGTTGACGGATACCAAGGCGCAACAGGATTTAATCCGCAAAGCGGTAGGACGTTTGACACCTGACGAACTTTGTGAGTTGCGTGATACCTACAGAAAACGGTGGAATGAAACCTCGACTTCGGAACTCCAATTGGGGAAAAAACCGAACTTAAATGAAAGCAACAACTTGGAATTTATGATATAGGAGGAAAAAATGAGCGTTCAATTTAACGGAATTGGCGATATTGTCGCGACTTTCAGCACTACGGCGGCAAAAATGGGAGACCTTGTTTATATTTCCGGAAATAAAACAGTTGAGAAGGCCGGAACTAGCAATACCATCTGTGGCCTTGTAGTTTCTAAAAATGGTTCTTATGCCGGTGTCCAGATTAAAGGTGCCATGGAACTGCCCTGCTCTGACCCCAGTATGGCTCTTGGTAGGCAGGAGCTGGTACCCGATGGATCAAATGGTGTAAAACTGGCTGACAGTGGTTCAAAAGGACTTTCCGCAC
>CAUABB010000055.1 GCA_958427155.1 uncultured Oscillospiraceae bacterium
TGTTCAGTTGGTATTGTGTCCTGGTTGGAATGATGGAAAGGAACTTGAACGTTCATTAAATGATCTTTCGAACTGGTTTCCACAAATCCAAAGCGTGGCTTGTGTACCGGTTGGGTTAACTAAATATCGCGAAAATCTTATAAAACTTAAACCGTTTACAAAAGAAACAGCTTCGGCGGTCATTGATACAATAGAGCAATTTTCAGAAAAATTTTGTAAAGAGTTCGGTGAAAGGATGGTTTATCCGTCAGACGAATTTTTTTTAATGGCAGAACGACAAATTCCACCCCTTTCTTATTATGGAGAGTTAATGCAGTTGGAAAATGGGGTTGGAATGAGTGCTTTACTTAAACAGGAGTTTACTGAAGCACTTGAGAAACGTGAGGCGGATTCTGTATCTAGAAGTTGCGCAATTGTGACTTCGGTAGCTGCTTCTTCTCTAATCTTGGATCTGGTTGACGCAGCAAGAAAAAAATGGCATAATTTAAGCAGTAAAGTGATATGTGTTCCAAACCGTTTTTTTGGTGAGCAGATTACCGTAGCTGGGTTAATTACAGGCCGCGATCTTCTGGAAACTTTAAAACAACATACAACAGCTGGGGAACGAGTTTTGTTTCCAGCTAATATGTTGAGAATGGAACGGGACGTTTTTCTGGACGACTATACCCCAGAACAGATTGAACAGGAATTAGGTGTTAAAATGATTCCGGTTGAGAATAATGGCTTTGAGTTTCTTGACCGGTTGTTGGAAAAGTAAAAGAAAAGCTGAGGTGCTTGAATGGCAAAACCGATTGTGGCTGTTGTTGGCCGTCCTAATGTGGGAAAATCTACTCTTTTCAATAAATTAATTGGCCAGCGACTTTCAATTGTTGATGATACTCCTGGCGTCACCCGTGACCGTATTTATGGAGACTGCGAATGGCGTGGTAGAGAGTTTATGCTGGTGGATACTGGGGGAATTGAACCTAAAACGGATGATATCATTCTATCTCAAATGCGTCGTCAGGCGGAACTGGCGATTCAGAGCGCCGAAGTAATTGTACTAGTGGTAGAACTAAAATCCGGCGTGACTGCAACAGATTATGATGTGGCTGCTATGCTTCAGAAAAGCGGAAAACCAGTCATCCTTTGTGTTAATAAATGTGATTCGGTTGGAGAACCTTCACCGGAATTTTATGAGTTTTATAACCTTGGCTTGGGTGATCCCATAGCGGTTTCTGCTGCCCATGGGCATGGGACAGGAGATTTATTAGATGCTATTTGTGAATATCTGAGTGACGTTCATAGCGAAACTTATGAGGAAGACTTTATAAAAGTTGCGGTAATTGGTAAACCAAATGTTGGAAAATCGTCTTTAATCAACAAAATTTCAGGTGAAGAACGTGCTATTGTATCTAATATAGCGGGAACAACCCGGGATGCGATTGATACAGTGATTGATGATGAACGGGGAAAATATGTTTTTATTGATACTGCCGGAATTCGCCGTAAGTCCAAAATCCTTGATCAAATAGAAAAATACAGCGTGTTGCGTGCTTATATGGCAGTAGATCGCGCTGATGTCTGCGTGATTATGATAGACGGCACAGAAGGATTTACTGAACAGGATTCCAAAGTAGCAGGTTATGCGCACGAGCAGGGAAAAGGTTGTATTGTTGCTGTAAACAAATGGGATGCTGTGGAAAAAACGGATAAAACGATGGAGGAATTGCGCAAAAAGCTGGAAAACGATTTTTCTTTTATGAAGTATGTGCCAATTCTTTTTGTTTCTGCCAAAACCGGGCAAAGGCTTGAACAGCTTTTTGAAACAATCCAAAGTGTTAATGAGCAGAATTCTATCCGTATTTCCACAGGGGTACTTAATGATATTTTAGCGCATGCAACCGCAAGAGTACAGCCTCCGTCTGATAAAGGAAAACGCCTTAAAATTTATTATATGACTCAACCGACTACCCGGCCGCCTACTTTTGTAGCTTTTGTCAATAATAAGGATTTGTTTCATTTTTCTTATCAGCGCTATTTGGAAAATCAAATTAGAGAAAATTTTGGCCTTGTTGGGACGCCGATTCGTTTTATCATCCGTGAGCGTGGAAATGAGTAATTGAAAAATTTGACGGGAGAGAAATTAAAATGTTTGAAAATTTGGCGCTGAATTGGCAGTTTTTTGTTGCTGTAGCAGTTATTGCTGTTGCTGCATATTTGATTGGCAGCATTAACTTTGCAATTATTACCACCAAAGTAAAGGCCCATGAAGATATTCGTGATTATGGAAGCGGAAATGCAGGAATGACGAATGTTCTTCGGACACAAGGAAAAGGCCCCGCTGCTATTGTGTTAGTAGGAGACTTTTTGAAAGGTGCAGTTTCTGTTGGAATTGGATATTTAGTTGGATGGTGGTTGATGGGAGCGCCTTCACTCAGGCTGGGTGGATATATCGGTTTGTTGTTTGTGTTGCTGGGGCATTTGTTTCCTGTGTTTTACCAGTTTAAAGGCGGAAAGGGAATTTTGGCTTCAGCGGGTGGAATCGCCGTTTTGGATCCGATTATTTTTGCTATTATTTTACTGACGTTTTTGATTGTTGTCTTTTTTAGTAAAACCGTTTCTCTCGCCTCTATTTCGGCTGCGATAATGCTGCCGATTTCTACCTGCATTCTTAGATTGTTTCAGGGCGGACAGGATATTGTCTTTGAAACTGTATTTTTCTGTGTAATAGCTGCATTGGTTGTCTTTATGCATCGTCAGAATATTGTACGGCTTGTTAATGGTACAGAAAATAAATTTGGTAAAAAGAAGCAATAATGCAGGGGGGAAAAATGGCTATTTTAACTATTTTGGGCGCAGGTGGATTTGGAACTGCGCTTGCGATAATGTGTCAGAAAAAAGGGGATGAAGTCTACCTTTGGTCTCCTTTTGAGGATCAACTTCAAGGTATTGAAGAAAGAGGGGAGAATGTTCCCTTACTTCCTGGCGTCTCGGTTTCTCCCGAAATTCATCTTACAACT
Organism: uncultured Oscillospiraceae bacterium; assembly: GCA_958427155.1. Taxonomy (GTDB): domain Bacteria; phylum Bacillota; class Clostridia; order Oscillospirales; family Ruminococcaceae; genus Metaruminococcus_A. The sequence continues at coordinate 3,003 of CAUABB010000055.1, forward strand.
GATTTGACTTCTTGTTCCCAAAGTGATCTTGTTATTATTGCTACACCGTCATTTGCTGTAGAAGAAACAGCAAAACGGATTCGACCCTTCCTCGGGCCGAAAACGGTTGTAGCCAGCGTAGCTAAAGGGTTTCATCCTCAAGATAATCGACGCCTTTCGGAAGTTATTGCAGAGTTGCTTCCGGAAAACCCGGTAGTGATTGTGTCAGGCCCTTCTCATGCGGAAGAAATTGCACGAGGTGTAATCACAACGGTCGTAGCAGCGTCAAGATGCCGTGAAAGTGCGGAAACTGTTCAAAGTCTTCTTTCTTCTGACAATCTGCGGATTTATGTGAATGACGATGTTGTGGGAGTGGAGCTTGGGGGAGCTCTGAAAAATGTAATTTCAATCTGCGCCGGTATTTGTGTGGGGTTGGGTCTGGGGGATAATACCCGGGCAGCCTTAATGACTCGTGGAATTACGGAAATCGCTCGGCTTGGTGTTGCGATGGGGGCTAAAACTGAAACATTTGCCGGCCTTACCGGGATTGGAGATTTGATTGTCACCTGTACAAGTGAACATAGCCGAAATCGTCGAGCCGGTGTTTTGATTGGACAGGGTGTCCGTCCTTCTGAAGCAGTGAAACGGATTGGAACAGTAGAAGGGTATACAGCGGCGAAAATTGCATATGAATTATCAAAAGAATACCAGATCGATATGCCGATTGTAAAAGAAACATATGAAGTTTTGTATGAAGACAAATCAATTTCCGACGCTCTTAACTCATTAATGGATCGGCCCAATAGACATGAAAGCGAAGAGATATGGCTCAAAGAGACCAGATAACTATTTTTTAAAAATAAAACACGGGGCTTTAAAAGATAAAGCCCCGTGTTTTTTGCTATCGTCCCCAAAAGTTTAAAAATCTTTTTATATTTATAAATTGTGATAAAACAAAAAGGGTGGAGAACACTTCTCCACCTTTTTATCCAGGATTATTGTGGCCTTAAACTGCTTTGGTCACTTTTCCAGAACGCAGGCAACGGGTGCAAGCGTAAATATGGCATGGCGTGCCATTGACGACTGCTTTCACGCGTTTGACGTTCGGCTTCCAAGTTCTGTTAGAACGTCTATGAGAGTGGGAAACTTTGATACCAAAGGTAACGCCTTTTCCGCAGATATCGCATTTAGCCATTCTTTTGCACCTCCTTATGGTGACAGGAAGCTGTTTATACCGCTTCCAAAGTTGAATTTTATACAAAGAACGTTACTATATTATCACATATATCTTTTAAAATCGAGAGTTTTTTCTTTGAATCCGGTATTTTTGTTCTTTAAAATTAATTTGTATGGCGTTTTGCTTGTATTTGAAAGCCCTTTTCGTTATAATAATATCACAATTGGCTATTAGTGTTTAGCTAAAAGACAAAAGAGGAGAAAAACTAAATTGCAAATTAGTACTGAATTGATGATTACCTGGTTTGTCCGTTTGGTTGTTGCTTTTACGGCTTTGCCAATTCATGAGTTTGCTCATGGTCTGATAGCTGATAAACTAGGAGACCATACCGCTCGCTACCAGGGACGGCTCAATATCAACCCCTTTACTCATATGGATCCAATTGGTACCGTCTGTCTTGTCCTTACAGGGTTTGGATGGGGAAAACCTGTACAGGTTAATCCCCATAATTTTCGAAATCCCAAAGCCGGAATGGCAATTACGGCAGCCGCTGGTCCGGTATCTAATCTGGTTATGGCCTTTGTGACAATGATCCTTGAAAAAATATGTCTTTATGTTCAGTATTTTCAGGGAAGTAATTTTATCCTTGGAACTCTCAGCGATGTTTTTTATATTATGACAGTGGTGAATATTTCCCTGGCAATTTTTAACCTGATTCCCGTTCCGCCGCTTGATGGGTCTCGAATTCTTAATCTTTTCTTGCCAGAACGGATTTATTTTGCCATCATGAAGTATGAAATGTTTATTTTTATAGGTCTATTTCTTCTTCTTTGGTCCGGAATTCTCAGTACACCACTTTCGATTCTCAATAGTCTTGTATATAATGTCTTTAATTATCTGACCGGTTTTGTTGATTTGATTGCTCGGATGTTTCTGTAGGTGAAACGATTTGGAAACGATTAATTTTAAACTAGAAATTTTTGAAGGGCCGCTTGATCTCCTTCTCCATTTAATTGCCAAACACAAGCTTAATATTGCTGATATTGAAATTACTAGTCTTTTGGAGCAGTATCTTGCTTATATTGAAAAAATGAAACTCAATGATTTGGAGGTCGCCAGTGAATTTCTTGAAATGGCGGCGCGGCTTGTTTATATTAAAACTGTTTCACTCCTCCCAAAGCATGAAGAGGCAGATGAGTTGAAACGTGAACTCAGTGGAGAGCTGCTTGAGCTTTCGGCTATTAAATATGTGGCAGAAAAACTTGCGGGAATGAATCAGAACTATCAGGTGTTTGTTCGGGACCCGTTGCCTGTACCAGCAGATCATGTGTATCGTAAGGAACATTCGCCGGAAGAACTTTTGATGGCATATATTTCTGCTGTGGGGAAAAAGCAAAGCAAGCTTCCGCCTCCTGCTAGTGAATTTACTCCCTTGGTTAGCAAACGGATTGTATCGGTTACTTCAAGAATTTTTTATCTGCTCCGCAGGTTATATAAAGAGGGTAGCGCTGAATTAATTGACTGTTATCAGTCGGCGGATCGCTCGGAAATAGTAGCAACTTTTTTGGCAATTCTTGAATTGGTTAAAAGCGGACGACTTTCTTTAAATAAGGAAAATACAGTTGTTTCATTTAATTGGAATAGAGCTTCAGGAACGGTGAAAAATGGAAATTAATCAGTATAAAGCGAAAATGGAAGCGGTTCTTTTTGCGTCGGGGGAACCACTCCTTGTGACAAAGATAGCTGAGTTACTAGAAGTAGAGGAAGAAACTGTTTGGCAAATTGCTTCTTTAATGAAAGACGATTATGAGGCGGAAGAACGGGGCATTCTGTTATTGCGGTTGGGAGAGAGCCTTCAACTTGCTACTAAAGATTGTTATGCTGAATTGATCCGCTCTGCTCTTGAAATCCGACGGAATGCTCCTCTTTCACAGGCGGCGATGGAAGTCCTTTCTATTATTGCTTATAATCAACCCGTTACCAAAGGTTTTATTGAACAGGTACGGGGAGTGGAAAGCGGACAAATTGTCAACCATTTAGCTGAGAAAGGTTTGGTGGAAGAAGCAGGACGTCTAGATGTTCCGGGACGGCCGATTTCTTACCAGACGACACTTCAGTTCCTGCGTTGTTTTGGAATATCGTCTTTAGAGCAGCTTCCTCCCTTGCCGGATCAAAGCGGACAGGTTATGCTTGATGAGTATATGGCTTCTGATGATTCAGACAGTGCCAAAGAAAAAGAAGAACGGGAATTGTGATGTGAAATGAGGTGACTTTCGTTGACAGGCTGGATTATAACCGGAGCTGTGTTGGCGTTTTTTGCCTTGGTTTTAGCAACAAGTATTAAATGTCGAGTTTATTATGATGGAGAAAAAGTTCAGGTTTGGGTTGGATTTTGGATGTTCTGGTTTTCGGTTTTTCCCCAAAAGAAAGAAGACAAAAAAGAGAAAATCTCAAAAAAGAAAAGGGAAGAAGATTCTTCAAAACAGCAAGAACATTCAAAAAAGAAAGACAAACTTGATTTTGGCCTGATTAAAAATTTATTGGGCGCAGGTATTAAAGGCTTGAAGATTATTTGGCGGCATTTGATTTTTTATAATCTTAGGCTTAAAATAATAGTAGGGCATGAGAATGCCGCAGAATGCGCACTCCGTTACGGAAAACTTTGTAGTTTCGTTTATGGTGGAATTGCTACCGGAAAAAATCTGGCCAATATCCACGAAAGGGAAATTTCCCTTTCCTGCGATTTTTCAAAAAACAGGATGGAATATGATATTGATGCGTCTGCAAAAATTCAAATTGTTTTCCTTTTGGGCGCGGCTTTTCGAATGCTTTTCTATCTTGTTGTTCATACTATAAAAAACAATGGTGAAAACAGGAAGGTGTAAAAAAATGAGTGAACATCCAATTCAGGGCTTAATGTCAACTGCAATGCAGAAAATTCGTGAAATGATTGATGTTAATACTATCATTGGTGATCCGATTACAACCCCGGATGGGATTACGATTATTCCGGTTTCAAAAGTATCTTTTGGATTTGCGTCTGGTGGTTCTGATTTGCCTGCTAAGGTTCAAAAGGAATTATTTGGTGGCGGAAGTGGCGCGGGAATCACGATTAATCCGATTGCTTTTCTGGTTGTTGGAAACGGCGATGTCAAGTTGCTTCAGTTAAATGATGGGGATGTAGGAGCAATTGGAAAAGCGGTAGAGATGGTACCAGATGTGATTGATAAATTTGCCGATCTTTTTTCCAAAAAGGATAAGGCTCCGAAAAAAGCAAAAAGCGAACCTGAAGGTGAATAGGGATTCTACTTGAAATTGAATAGGACTGGCCTGTATTCGCATACACATAAATCGAGTGCAGGCGGCTTGTAAAACGGCCTCCTGAATGTTTATGGATGGAGGCTTGTTTTATATGAAAAAAAGACGGATTGCGGCATTCATAATCGCTGTTTTTGTTGTGCTGAACGCTGCGGTTCCGGTATCGGCGCAAGAATATACAGTTAAGGTGTCAGCGAAGGCGGCAATTTTAATTGAGGCTACTACAGGGAAGGTACTTTATGAAAAAAATGCCAATCAACGCCTTCCTATGGCCAGTACAACCAAGATTATGTCCGCGATGTTAACATTAGAACAGCCAGATCTGGATGAATATTTTACGGTGGATTCTAATGCGATCCAAGTTGAAGGATCGTCTATGGGTCTAGTTGAAGGAGATCAGGTTTCTCTGCGGGCACTTGCCTATGGGATGTTACTTCCGTCGGGGAACGATGCAGCCAATGCAGCGGCTGTGAAAATCGGCGGTTCTGTCGAGAATTTTATTCAAATGATGAATGACCGCGCTGCCTCTTTAGGACTGAATGACACTCATTTTGTTACGCCGTCCGGACTTCATGATGATGACCATTATTCTACCGCAAGAGATATGGCAATGTTGGCTCGGGCTGCACTGCGCAATCCGGATTTTGTGAAAATCTGTTCCTCCAAAAATGCTCAGCTGGAATTTGGAAATCCTCCTTACAAACGATGGTTGAAAAACAGCAATAAGATGCTACAGAACTATGAAGGGGCAATTGGTGTAAAAACCGGTTTTACAGATGAAGCTGGGCGCTGTTTGGTTTCAGCGG
>CAUABB010000056.1 GCA_958427155.1 uncultured Oscillospiraceae bacterium
GTAAACCCGCTGCTTTTGCCCCCGCGTAATTCGCTTCAAAATACGGGTCTTTCTGTGAAATCTCTCTTCCGTACCCCGAACGAATGACGACAAATTCCACGCCGTCAGCTTTTACCTTGTCCCAGTCAATGGTTCCCTGATACTTAGAAACGTCAATCCCTTTTACGCTCATTTTGTTTCCTCCTGTTTTGGTTCGGTGTAAGTCATTGCCTGCGCGCTATCGCTCACTCCTTTTGTAGTTGGGTCGGTCACAACCCCAAGGATTGCCAGAACCGCAAAAATAGCATTTACAACGGATAACAATTTGTTCCCAAGATCCCCTAAATCAAGCGTATAGCCAAATACGGCGGCGATAACCTGAATCAGAAGCAGCACCGCCGGAATTAACGATAGCCAAAAGGTTTTATTTTTTAGTCTTACAAGCCAATTAATATTCATATCGATTTCTCCTCTATTTGATAAACAATGTCAATAAAGTAATAATTCCCACTGCAAGTCCTCCAGAAACCGTTGAAACAATCGCAGTCAGAGCTGTCCGCTTTACGCTGTTCCATCGTTCCGCCGGTTCGTTTTTTAACGCATCGATATCTTTCCGCTGTCTCTGTTGCTCGTCCAGCATCCGTTCCATATTATCCGCCAGCTTTGATACCGAAAGGCTCAAACGGTGGATTTCGGAGACGTTTTTCTCAAGCCCGTCTACCCGTTCCACAAGAGCGTTTAACTTGATCGGCGCCCCCAAAGCGTGGTGTTCGTCAACCCGTTTTTCCAGCTCGTCAATCCTCCGTTGGTTTGACTTTGCTCGCTGCACCGTTTCAATTAACAGCTTTTCATTTTCTTCCACATCTTTAGTCCTCCTTATTTCCACTTTCCAACAACATTAAGGTCAAGGTACCATGTTGGCAAAGCTCCTCCACTTAATGCCGTTGCCCTTATAATGCTAAAAGCAGGTGTTTTTTCTGTAGACCCCATTGATGTATTTACATCTGTGCCTAACCATCCATTAAGTCCTGAAGAAGTTGATAACGTTGCAGAAATAATTGGTTTTTCTATAAAACTGAACGGGTAATCAACACCGTCTGACATGAAAGCTCCTGCGACACTCATGTATAAACTACCCCAAGCGTTAAAATTAGTACACAATTTTGAATATCTTCCCCAGCATTCTGCAATTCCGCTGTTCCATTTTCTGTACGTCCATATTCCGGAGGTTCCTTGTTCCACAATGAAATCTAACATAGGAATGCCGTTTAAGTTCAAATTACCGTTTGTGTTAATATCTCCCGACACATCAAGAGCATACTCAGGATTTGGATTGTTCACGCCAACTTTTCCATCTCTTAGCGATACCGTTGGAATTCCCTTTCCTATTGAAACAGTAATAATATCGCTAGAAAATTTATCAGACGCAACAAATTCAAGCGCCCACTCATATGCCTGATCTAAGTTTTCAAAATTATTTGAATCATATGAAAATGTTGATCCTGAAATATTTGCAGAAAGTTCTATGTATTCACTCCAAGAACCACCATTTTGCATTTTTCTATATTTTAAAGATTGCAAAGAGTTTTTAGGAATTCCACTTACATTAATAGGACTGAATGTTCCTGAAATGCTCAAATTACAATAAGTTTCGTAATTATTTACACGAGAAAATAAATAATCGCTGATTTGTATAGGCTGATAAGATATAACTGAAATGACACTTGAATATGAACAAGTATATCCTCTACTATCTGTAGCAGTAACAACTATTGTTACATTCCCAGAAGAACTTATAGTTCCATAAGATATTTCGTTACTAGAATTAGTTTTAATTACATCATTAATAGAAACGCTATATTGAGAAATTGTAGCTCCGTTTTTAGGCGTTGCTTCCACAATTTGAACTAAAAGGTTTGATTGGTTTTGAACTAAAACTTGGTTGTTTCCAGTAACATTAACAACGTTTTCATTACTATCTGAATAAGAGAATATTGGTGTTTCAGAAAATGAAGGGCTGCTATTTTCGGAAGATGTGTAAATTTTTCCAGTTACAGTTGAAGGATTTCCTATTTGTTCACTTTCAGAATAAGTTGTAAGTTTATATGTCACATCAATACTTTGAAGAGATGACATATAATTCATTATAAAATTAATTTGTTCTTGTGAAAGTGTAAAACTTTTATTTACAATTCCTATATCTGATGTTATATTTTCAAATGACAGCAAAATCGTGTTTCCATCTAAAACATCAAAAGTATAATTATACCCTGTATTATATATATTCCATCTTGTATTAATTATTGGATTTGATGAATCAATTTGAAGATCAGATACAGATGATATTGTCGCGCTTCCTAATGTTTGAATAGATATTGTTTTTGATGTTCCAGAAACACCATTGTATGTCCTTACTGCTCTAACCGCTAGGCTGTATGAACTTCCCGGAGAAAGCCCGGTTACATTTCCTGTAACTTTTGTCGTAGAAGAATTATTAAAATTAATCCAACTTTGGCCACCATTCAAAGAATAACTCCAAGAATTACAACTATAATTAGTAATTGCAACAAATTGTAATGTACTATCTGTTATCTTTGATACAGTTAAAGAAACTGTTGGAGCAGCGCGATCTATCGGAGTAAGCGCAAACGTTTGAGCCCCATTACCAGATATAGGAGTATTTCCATTATATGTTCCTTCAAACCATACGCTTAAAGACCCATTAGAAGCAGCTGGGAGTGTTACAGTTTGATCAAGCATAACTGTATCAGAAGATGTAAACGAATAACTTACTTGACCTGTTTGCCACAAGTTATTTCCAATAGCTAATGTAAAATTTCCGGTTCCGTAAGTTGTATATCCTGTGTTTGTCCTTCTAAATATAAGCCTTGCTCTAACTGTAAAAGTATTTGCTGTTGGATTTTGGGTTGCAGACCATTCAACTCTTCCTTGCAAATATTCTGTTCCTGATGTTCTATTTAATATAAAGCTACCTGATAGTGCCAACGTATAACTCCTTTTAACTTAACACAATAAAATCAGCGCCTAAATTATTTGGTACAATCTGCATTTGTCCAATTTGAAGCCGGTCTTTTACTAATAAATCTGTTACTTCTGTTCTTTGATCATTAACTGTTAATACCTTCATTGCTCTATAATAAATATCAAATCCTGTTGGTATCATTTGAGCACTATAATCTTGATTTGGATCTGATACTTCCACCCCATAAGCAGATACAATTTTAAATACAGCATTTCCATCTTTTGAAAAACCGTACTCCCATACAGGATTTCCATCGTTCCAACCAGAATTTGTATAAGCAAACCCACCAGAGTTTATAGTATAAATCGTATTACTTTCATCTAATGTGGGGTTATCATGCATATAATACTTTATAGAACCATCAGGCTGTGAAACTTCCGTAAAATATAATCCAAGCGAATTACAAAGTAAATCATTAAATCCAATTAGAGTCTGTACTCTATCGTTTAACGCAGAATTTATTTCATTTTGTATAGTCTCTATTATTACTTTTTGCCTATTTGTAAGAGGATTTGACTTTGCGTATGAATTATTAGTTGAGGTTTCCCCTTTTCCGCTAATACTTGTATTTTGATTAATTTTATAGGTTATATTGGTTATAATAGAATTGTGCTGATTCTCTTCCGCATCAATATATATTATTTTGTCCAATGGATAAAGATATGGAGCAGAAATTATTTTTGCGTTACATGGAACATACGAAAAACCATTTAAAAATTGGTTAAGATTTCCTATAACATTTTGTACATTTTCCTGTAAAAGAGAATTTCCCTCAATATTAATCGCGTATTCATCACTTCCTGCTAAATAAATAGTTTCTTCAATTGTAGCCGCCACACCTGTAATCGTAATTTGGTCTTCGTATATATCGCCGCTAAACCTATTTGAAACAGATGTAGTGTAATTTGCATCTTCATACCAATTCATTTGTAATTGACCATCCCAATCAATCCAAGCACATACTCCCATTAACTCGGCGCACCATTGAACAATTTGCCTATAAGTCAAATTTTCATCTTCCGGTCTTTGAGATACTATATAGTTATAATTTGTTAAACTACTAAGAGTAACCCCCAAAGGAACATTACAATTATCACAAGCATCTTCAACAAGTTGCCCTAATGTAGCGGGAAAAGAAATAGATGAATCCCACAATTTATCAAATCTTACCATTCTGTCTAAAGCAACTAAAGATATTGTAGATAACATTCTTGGGCTTTCATCTATTGTAAAATATCCCATCGGAACAAAATAAGTGTCAGAATTTGGGATTGTAGTGTCTTGTATTCCTATTTGAACAAATAGTTCTGCCCCTTCGAATGCTATATTATTGAAATTTCCATCGTAATTATTTAATTTTAACTTCAATTCTGATGCAATAGCAGAACCAATTTCAATTTTAGAACCTGATGTGCAGTATCGATCTATTTCTAATCCATTCATCACAATGTCTTTATTTGTTATTTCAATGGTTTCGTTAGATGTGTTTATTTCAATGTATACTAATTGTGGGTTTTCTGATTCAAATAAGGCTTTTACACTATCTGTTAATGGATACATCTAAATTACCTTTCTATAACGTTAAAACTTATATTTTCCCAAAGCCCCATACTGGCATTATACATAGGCGCAGATCGGTTCCCAACATAAAATGTTTTTGTAACAAATCCATTGGCTAACGGGTCTAAATATGTAATTGAAAGATATTCTGGCTGAAACGCATTAAGAACTTGACTTACTACTGTCGTGGAAACAAAATTCCACGACAGTTGAAGCCCTGTTACTTGACGTATTCTTTTTTTGTGCATTATTGCGTCTTCAGTTCTACCAGCATCAGACGCGGATACGTCTTCAAGTTGATATGTTAGAGAAGATGGACATGGGATAGAATTTCCATCTACAGATTGAATTGGATTTATTTTTTCCATTCTATTTCTCCATTTTATACACCAATTGGAATTACTGTTTTCCCATCTCTTCTATTTCGTCTCTCAGCAGCAGATATAATTTGTTCAGAACGAACTGTACCGTCCTGATTCATAATTTGAATTGTTATATCTCCCCCTCCAATTCCATTTGCTGAGCTTATTGCTTGGTACACAGCAGAAGCAATTCCAGCCGTAATTTGATTGTTATTTGCAACAGCGGTCTTGCTTCCAATTGTTCCTACCATTTCTGGCCCTGCTTCTCTTGCAATAAATAACTGGCCTTGCGTTGGAAATCCTCCTGAAGCATATCCGGGAACGCCAATTGCGTGTAAATAATCAGCCGTTGTTTTTATTGTGCTAAAATCTAAATTTAATTTGCTTACGTCTGGATATTGTAATCTTGCTACAGCTTGATTTACTTGGTCTACGGAAGCAGCTCCCTGTTCTCCTAATTTCCTTAGTTTTCCGACCAGATCAATTGTTTTATCGCCAGCATTCGAAATACTATCTATCAAATCCCCAATGCTATCTTTTACATCGTTAGACGCATTTTCTCCTGTTTTTTTATAATTTTCAAATGCAGCTTCAACATCTTCTGTGCTTTTCTTCGCTTTATCTAATTCAGTTGAAGTTCCTTCCACATACCCATTTAGTTCATCTACATTTTTAGAAACATCATCTATTTTTACGGATGTTGCCATAAGTCCAGTTTCAGGGTCATCAAGAATTTTATCAATTTCTTTCATGCGTTCAATTTGTTCTTCTGTCACTTCTACGGACTGATTTAACGCTCTATATTCTTCGTCAAGTTGTAAAAGATAATCTTTTCTATCTTGTAATTCATTTAGTTCTTTCAGAACATCATTTCTGTCTCTCATTTGTTTATTTAACTCAATTTCAAGTTGTGCTTGAGCACTGTATGCTTCTTCCAAGTAGTCCATATAAGCGGCTGTTTTAGCTTGTTCTTTCATTGCATCTATCAAATCCATTACAGCTTGTTCACTCATATTTACTGTATTAGTTACTTCATCATACTCAAGTTTAAGACCATCAAGATTATAACTGTTTATTTCATCTACATACCCTTTAATAATTGCCGGATTTGCTCCTTCATCTATCAAATCAAACAATCTGGACGCAGTAGTTCTCAGCGTTTCAAATTTTTCATCGACGTTTTCAATTCCTTGAATTTTATCTTCTAAATTAACAGTTATTTCTTTTACAACTTCTACACTCGATCTTGCGTCTTCCATAACCAATTGTATTCCTTTATATGTGTCTGAATTTATCCATGCTTCCCAAATTTCTTCTTGCTTATCAGAATATTTTCCAAAAGAAATTCCTAATATTGGAAGTATAATTGCAAAAGGAATACTTAGTACAAGCCCCGTTGTTCCAAATGCTAATGTAGCTCCAGCTATCCCAACACCTCCACCTAATAATGTTCCTAAAAAATTTTGAATATTTATTCCGTTTTTTCCAATATCATATGAAAATAAAAATTGAGTTATAAATCCAGAAATAGATATTCCTATTCCAGAAAACAATGGATTTATTTTCCCGATAATTGACTTAATTGAATTAAATGCATTATATAAATTAGATATTCCTCTAAAAAAACTCGTTCCAATTTTCCAAGCTAAAATCCCAGCACCTATTTTAATAACTAAATCTAACACTTTTTTCATATCATCAACTAAAGCATCAGATTTTTCTTTTAAAGTTTCATCCAACCCTTGCAAAAAATCGTATTGCGGCAATTCAAAATCTAACCCTAATCCTCCGGATACGCTAGAATTACCTAAACCAGTATTTGATGTATTATCATCCAGTCTATTAATTTCATCAATTCCTAGCAAAGTTGCCCTTAACTCTTTAGCGTTTCCAGTAGCATCATCTAATGAATCGGCAACATCTTCTGCGCCAGAAGCAATGTTTCCAAGGCTTGAATAATCTACTTCTGGTAATTCAAACCCTAAGAAATTTGCAAACTCTTGTACTGCAAGCCTTAACGCCTTTACAAACGCAATAATATACGGCAAAATTTTGTTAATTATAGGAATAAAAACATTTCCCAATGATCTAGTTAGCTGATCGATTTGTGCTTGAAGTATTCTTAATTGGTTTGCCGGAGCTTCAAGAGTCCTAGCCATATCTCCTTGGGCTGTTGTTACCTGAGTCATAATTGCATAGTATCTTAATTGCGCTTTTTCCGCTTGTGTCATGCTTGATACAGACTGGTCAATGCCTAAAGATAATGCAACCGCTTCTAGTCTAGCTTGTGATAAATCATATCCTAAACGTCTTAATGGCTCTAATTCCCCAGAAATTCCAGATTGCAATTTAAGCATAGATTCTTCAAAAGGTAAGTTAAAAAACGAAGACAAGTCATATCCTAATTGCGTTAGGTTTTTAGACATAATTTCAGCGCGATCAGCAGAAACGCCAAATCCTGTAGCCAAAGTCATAAATACGCCTTGATTTCTCATCCATTCAGAAGGATCAATTCCCATAATTTCAGATACTGTCTCAGCATATTCTTGTGCTTCTAAAGCATACTCTCCCATTGCAACCGTAAATAGATTTAAATTTTCCATATACGATGCAGATTCATCAATCCAAGTTCCAATCACTTGAGAAACTTGTCTAAACCCATAATAATATGTAGCTAAACGTGCCTGAAATCCACTTATTCCTGTTCCAAGAATTCCATTTCCACCATAGGATTTTGATGCGCTTTTAGTAAGTTTTTCGTTTGCTGTAATAGCTTTCTGAATATTTGATGGTAATTTGCTAAACCCTTGAGAAACCTTTTCCATTTCAGATGCTAAAGGCTTCATATATGTAACAAGCTGCTGAATTTGGCTATTAAAGCTTTTCAAATCAGCAGCTTTTAATCCATCAATTACTTTAGGCAAATCAGATAAAGCTTTTATATTTGAATTTAATCCGCTTGATTTAGGAATTGATGATAACCCTTCTATTATTGGCTTTAAATTAGAAATTGCTTTTAAACTAGATTGATTAAAACTAATGTTAGAAAGTGCAGAATTTAATCTAGTAATTTGGTTGGCAATTGTTGTAAGCCCTGCTCCACCTTTTGTGGTAATTTTTAAATTTCTTAATGATTTTTCAATAAGATCAATAGCTGAAGCCGCGTTTTTACCTTTATGTACAATTTCTAACTCAAGCGTTTCCATCGTAATTGACATTTAATATCACCTTTTACCGCTTGGGTATTTATTTTTAAATGATTTTTCCCATTTTGAGAGTTCTTTAAT
>CAUABB010000057.1 GCA_958427155.1 uncultured Oscillospiraceae bacterium
CTCGAAGGAGCCTCCGTAAAATGAAATATAAAATCCGGATAATCGCCGCAGAGCTTTTCCTGGCCTGCCTGATTAAGTGGGAAAACGACTAAAATATTTTTTACCTGTTTCATGGCCCGCACTGCTCCTTTTCCTAATTTTCATCATATAACAGTCCATAATAACGATTTCTATTATAGGCTTTTTTCCAATTTCCGTCAACGAAACATCTCTATTCGAATGGGTTTATTTCCATACAGCAGCCTTTCTTGAGAAAAAATAGCCACCGTGATAAAATAAGGCTGTGAAAAGGTGACTAAACGTCTAAAAAGAAAGGACTTTTTATGATTCGTAATCTGATTTTTGACATGGGAAATGTGCTACTGGACTATAATCCACAGATCTGTCTGAATCTTTTCCTCAAACATCCAAAAGACAGAGAAATCATCATGGATGAATTATTCCACGGACCCGAATGGATTGAAGCGGATAAAGGAGATATAACCTGTGACGAAATGTTTGTAGAGATTAAAAAACGCGTTCCGGAACGGCTTCACCCTGCACTACGGAAGTGTATCGATCATTGGCAGATTTGCATGACTCCCTTACCCGGAGCAAAAGAATATATCACTGCGGCTAAAAAAGCGGGATATCAAATCTATCTTCTTTCTAACGCAAGTTCCAGCATTTATGACTATTTCCCCTCCTTTCTCCCCTTTGATTTTTTTGACGGGGCGGTTATATCATCAGATGTTCACTTGATTAAACCGAATCCCAAAATTTATCTTCATCTTCTCCATACATTTCACCTACAAGCAGCGGAATGTCTTTTTATTGATGACAGAGCCGAAAATGTCTCGGCGGCTGTTCGCCTTGGAATGAATGGCTTCCTTTTCAAAGGCAGTTTTGAAGGCTTAGATCAGACTTGGAATTTATCTGTTTCAACATAAAAAACACCTGCCAGCTTTAAAAACTGGCAGGTGTTTTTTATGTTTCAGTTTAACGATGTTGTTCAATCAGGGCTGCGTAACTCGATTTTGGACGAACACCAACCTCAACGGCCAGCGTTTCTCCCCCCTTGATTAAAACAACGGTTGGAATGCTCATAACACCATATTGCGCGGCAAGCTCCGCATTTTCATCGATGTTCACCTTAAAAAAGTGAACTTCAGGATGCTCTTCTGCAAGCTCAGCAATAACCGGCGCAAGCATTTTACAAGGGCCGCACCAATCAGCATAAAAATCAACCAAAACAAGACCGTCCGCCTTTTTCACGGCTGTGTCAAATTCAGATTCCTGTAAAACAGCTACACTCATAATCTGATCTCCTTCCACTATGTCTTTAGTATAAATCAAAAAGGCACTGTTATACCTTTTTTTCGCCTTCCATCACAGAAAATTGCTGCATCTGCCGCTTTTCAATCCTCAAATTCCGGTAGTAAAGCACTGTATCGATCGCCACCATAATGAGGTTCAAAATGTATAAGATAAGTACAATGTCCGGTGAATACAACAACTTATTAATAATTCCGGCAATATAACCAATCAAGATGGCATAAAGGAATACGACGCTTTTACTGCCTATTTTTCTACTGGTGTAAGATTTATAAATCGAAATCGGCCAGGATATTCCAAAACAAAGAAGCATAATTGCTTCAAAAATTTTAAAGTCACCCAAACGGGATTCGCTTCCCTTCCATTTATTCGTTGTTTCTTCGTCAACTGCTGAATTGTTTTGCTGTTTATCTATTATTATACCAATATCGTCCTTCATTTGCAAGAAGCGAAATTGGTGAACAAAGTGCTATTTGACAGTCATTTCTGAAACGTCTATAATTGGTTTATTCCATTCTTTACTCAATCATTCATACTCTACATCAAAAGGACCGGATCATATGGATAGTTTTATGTTTTCTTTCAACGTTGTTTTTCCTCTGTTTCTGCTTCTGGCACTCGGATATTTTTTAGCCAGAATCAAACTGGTTAACTCCAGCTTCGTCAAAACCGCGAACAACGTCACTTTTAAAGTGTTCCTGCCCACCTTATTATTTGTCAACATCTATCAGGCGGATTTTTCTGTCACGTTTGATCTTGGTTTCATCCTTTTAGTTTTGGGCTTTGTCGCCGCTCAGGTTGTTTTTCTGTTCCTGACGGTTCCTTTCTTAGTCCGGCAGAACGCGCGGCGGGGCGTTGTCATTCAAGCCCTGTTCCGGGGAAATTTTTTAATCTTCGGCGTTCCGGTCTGCCAGAGTATGTTCGGTGATGAAGGAAAAGCGCTTGCGGCGGTTGTGGCCGCTTTTCTGGTTCCTCTTTACAATTTTCTCGCTGTAATTGTACTAGCGGTTTATGACTCCGAAAAAAAGATCAATCTCAAACAAACGCTTTTCAAAATCATTACCAACCCGCTGATTATCGGAGCGGCGCTCGGACTGATCTGCTCCGGCTTTCATCTTTCCCTTCCGGAATACATCTTCACGCCGGTAGAACAGATCAGCTCGATCGCGACCCCTCTTGCCCTGATGCTCTTAGGCTGTGATTTCAGTTTCCGCGGGGCGTTCCGAAATCTCAAATACGTTCTAACCGTATCGGCCTGCAGGCTGATCGCGGCTCCGGCAATCGCGATTGCGATCGCAGTTTCACTGGGAATCCGGGACGCGCAGCTCGCCGTTTTAATGGTGGCTTTCGGCGCTCCGATCGCTGTATCCAGCTATACAATGGCCTGCAACGCGAACGCCGACTCCGAGCTTGCCGGCCAGCTGGTCGTTTCCACCTCTTTGTTCTCCATCTTTACCATGTTCGGACTGGTCTACATTACCAAACTGCTGGGATTTATTTAAACTTCAAAAAGGGGGAACCGCATTGCTGTTTTGGCTTTTGGTGTCATTGACGGTCGTCTTGCTTCTGATTGGTATTTACCTTTTTATGATTGCTTCCCGTCCTGCAAAAGACTGGAAACTTGTCCCTTTCCTTTCTTTTCAGTACGCACATCGGGGGCTTTATACCAAAGACCAGACGATTCCGGAAAATTCGCTTGCCGCCTTTGAACAGGCGGTAAAAAACGGTTATGGCGCAGAGCTTGATGTGCAGCTTTCGGGTGATGGTCAGGTTGTTGTATTTCACGACGGAAATCTGGAAAGGATGTGTGGGTTAAACCAGAATCTCAGCTCTCTTACCTATCCGGAGCTAAAAAAATTTTCTCTAGGTCAAAGCCAAGAAAAGATTCCCCTTTTTACCGATGTGCTGCGATTGGTTGACGGAAGAAGTCCGCTGATTGTAGAATTGAAAGCGGGAAAAAACTATGTAGAGCTGTGTCGAAAAACCTGGGATATCCTAAAAAAATATCAAGGAGCTTATTGTATTGAATCCTTTGATCCGCGGATTGTCCGCTGGTTTAAAAAAAATGCTCACCGAGTGATACGTGGTCAACTTTCAGACAGTTATAAAAATGCACCTTCAGTCCCTCCGTTCCTCAGGTTTCTCTTGCGTGGGCTTTTTGGAAACTTTCTCGCAAAGCCTCATTTTATCGCTTACCGTCATCAAGATGCAAAGCATTCTTTTAACTTCAAACTTTGTAAAAACTGTTTTCATCTTCTCACTGTCGCATGGACAGTCCGGGAGGATGACAACCTAAACGAAATTCTCAAGGATTTCGACCTGATCATTTTTGAGCATTTCCTTCCTTAAAGTTCCGGTCCTTTTCTGGACCTTTCTTGTAAATCTAATAAATCAAATTGTTATCAAAACCACCTAAAAAGTGATCACCAGCGCACTGTGGATGCGCTGACAATACCAAAAACCGGAGTGTGACAGCCACACTCCGGTTTTTATTTTTTCAACAGTTTTATATCAGATTTATCTCGTCTTCAATTAAATTCCAAAATCACCGAGTCTCTTATGAACCATTAGGTGCTTTTTATTAAACCGACCTATCCGTCTGCATCTTCGGTGTGTTCTGTCAAAAGATCACTACTCTGCGTATTCTCGACCGAGATAGCTCTTCCCTCGTGGTTCAACTGAAAACGTCCCTTAGGCAACAGTTCGCTGACAGTCTTAAACGTGTATCCCTCCTCTATCAGCTCCGGCAAAAGCTTCTTGAGCGCTTCCGGTGTGTTCGGAACATCATTGTGAAACAGTAAAATT
Organism: uncultured Oscillospiraceae bacterium; assembly: GCA_958427155.1. Lineage (GTDB taxonomy): Bacteria > Bacillota > Clostridia > Oscillospirales > Ruminococcaceae > Metaruminococcus_A. Next base: position 4,120 of record CAUABB010000057.1, read on the forward strand.
GATCCGTTCTCAACCTTGGTGAGAACCCGTTGAACAATTTCATCTGCGGTAGGATTCTTCCAATCAATACTGTCCACATCCCACTGGATTACTCTCTTTCCGACACTTTTCATCGTCTCAATTACCTTGTCATTATATTCTCCATAAGGCGCACGATAAAGGGTGGGATAAACGCCAGTAATTGCATATATTTTCTCGTCACAGGCCGCCGTATCCTGTATCAGTTCCTCATAGGAAAGTTCATTGGGATGTGGGTGTTTATCAGAATGATTTTGAATTTCATGCCCAGCGTCATATAGCTTCCGAACGTCCTCCGGATATTTTTCCACCCATTCTCCTGTTGCAAAAAAAGTCGCCTTCACACCGTTTTCTTCCAGTAAATTAATCAAGGTATCTGTATCAGAATTTTCCCATGCCGCGTCAAATGTTAAAGCAATTTCTTTTTTGTCTGTCTGTACACAGTAAATAGGTAGCTGTTTGGTTGTTGCAATCGTCTGCGCTGCTTCCTGTAATACACCAATTGTTGTAAAAACTGCTACAACCAGGCAAGCAAACACTACACTTGCTACCGGCATAGCAAACAGTTTCCAAGGCGTTTTCTGTTTCATCTTCATCACCTATGTCATTTATATGCAGGCAGATGAAAAAAAACACCTTTTATAAAAAATCAAATATAATCCTCAATGACCTTCTTCCTTCTTCAATTGACAATTATTTTATTTTGTCATAGTATTAAAGAAAGTAGTTCCCAGGAGATGAGGCTTATATGAAACGTTTTTTGGCTTTGGCTGCCGCACTTTGCTCAATCTGTATTCTGTTCAGTTCCTGTGTCTTTCTGCCTAATGTTGGAACTGTTTTAAATGAATGGAATACAATTCTGGAAGACTTCTTAAATGACAGTTATACGGATCACTGGTCCTCTGAAGATGTAGACTTACCTGATTTTGAACAGGATGATTCCATTGGGGATGCATATACAGTAGAAGATTTGGAAAAAAAATACGGCTTTTCCATTGAAGATCCAGATGGGTTGCTTTCCGATGAAAATGGGCCGGCAAATTGTGCAATAATTGATCAGACTCTTGAAATCTACTCCAAGCCTCTGATTAAAGGTTTTCTAAAAAATCTTTGGAGACGGGACTGTTCTTTTTCTATGGAGTTTGTAGATGAAATCAGCGAGAGCCTGGGAGAAACCAGCTATACCACCAACTCTATCCATATTAAAATTTTCGCTCCCCGCAACTCACGGGATCCCTCCGTTACAAACGGAATCACGGTGGAAACAATTGCGCATGAACTGGGTCACGCTGTTCATGACGCGCTTGAATATCAGTATGGCGCAGACGAAATTGAAGATGCCTGGATAGAACTTAACGGTCTATATTATTATGGGGATGAATGGGACAGCGGCTGTGAATCTTATTTTTCTTATGAATATGGCATGACCAGTTATTATGAAGATGTCGCAACTGTTTTTGAGGATTTAGCAGCGTATCCGCTTGTCATGTCCTCCCGCCTTTCGCTGGAAGAGAATACCCCTCTTTATATGAAAGCCAAGCTGCTGTATACGATGATGAACGATACTTTCGATCTTTCTGAAAGTCATTTGTTCGACGCTTACGAAACGGCCCGGAGCCGTCGAGGTGATACTCTGACTTATGAGGAAAGCATCAGTCAGTTTGATGCCTTTGACTATGGCTATTATGAAGATGCACCCTCAGGAAATTGGTTGGCAGCATAATTTTGACTGTGTATTAACCAATTGTCCTTATCGTTTCTTTTATGCATCATTCTTACAAAGTAAAACCGTCTTTCTGTTTGAAACAGAAAGACGGTTTTACTTTATTTATGGTGGACGATGAGGAACTCGAATCCCCGACACCCTGCACGTCAAGCAGGTACTCTACCAGCTGAGCTAATCGTCCGTGCCAAATTATTATATACGATTTTTAATTATTTGTAAAGAGGAAAAAAGAAGTTTTTTGTTAATTCCCTTTTTCGCCTTGATGCAGAATGGGATTTTTCGTATAATAGAAATGATCTTGATCCCAAACATAAAGACTGGAGGATATCAATGACTGTTCTTAAACATTTGAAGCAAATTTTAATCGTCGGTCTCGCCTGCCTAACGATCCTGCCTCTTGCAGCTTGCGCAGAAGAAGCACCTGTACTTTTACAATACAGCGAGGACGGTGCGGTTATTATGCCGGAGGAAGGCGAAAAAGTCGCAGTTATGACGGTTAAAGATTATGGAGAAATTGTGATCCGTCTCTTTCCTGAACAAGCGCCAAAGGCGGTAGAAAATTTTACAGAACTGGCGCGGCAGGGATATTATGACGGCCTAACCTTTCACCGAGTCATAAAAGATTTTATGATTCAAGGTGGGGATCCCCGCGGTGACGGAACGGGAGGAAAGAGCTTCTTTGGTTCTGAGTTTGAAGATGAATTCAGTGATAGCCTTTATAACTTTACCGGAGCTGTGTCAATGGCAAACGCTGGCCCTGACACAAACGGCAGTCAATATTTTATCAATGAAGGAAGTTCGTCCGAAATATCAAATGAGCTGTTTGAAGCTATTATCAGTTCTAATAAATCTAATGGCACCGGACGGGAAAGCTTTGCCGAAAACGTAAAATCGGTTTACGAAAAGGTTGGAGGAAATCCAGCACTGGACGGTAGCTATACAGTGTTTGGTCAAGTTGTTGAAGGTATGGATATTGTTCATCAAATCGCCTCTGCACCTGTTCATGAAAGTTCTTCTACTGGAGAAGAAAGTGTGCCAGATGAAGAAATTATCGTAGAGTCTATCACCATTGAGTCTTATCAGGCAAAATAAACATAATTCGGCAAGAGGGCTTTCCGGTTTAAAGCTGGAAAGCCCTCTTAATTTGATTAACATAAATTTATTACTATTTGTATTTTTTGTTTGAATTATTCTATATTGTATATACAAATGTCTTCAGGTCAAAAATTGTTTTTTGGAATACTTTTCCAAAAAACAAAGAAAAATGTTCCTCTTTTTCTGTATGAAATTCAATTCTCCGGAGCATGATAAGGACAGCATAAAAAAATCTTTCTTTTTTTCAAGATATGTGCTATACTTATTCTGGTTTATATCATGCATAAACGGCGGTTTTCCGCCTCCAGATAGAGTATCGGGCCGGAGTTTAGCCGGCTGAATTAAAGGGGTTGTCGCATTGGAGAAGTATGTCATCACAGGCGGCGTAAAGTTAAAAGGAGAAGTATCTATCAGTGGCGCTAAAAATGCCGCTGTAGCGATTATTCCAGCCGCAATTTTTGCAGAAGAGCCTTGTGTGATAGAAAATGTTCCTACTGAAATCAGCGATGTTACTGTTATTTTGCGAATTCTGCGCGATCTTGGGGCAGATGTTAAAATGCTCAATAAAAACACCCTCCGGATTGACTGTACCCGGGTAAATAAAACAGTGGTTCCGTACGAGCTTGCGCGTCAAATGCGGGCTTCTTACTATATGCTTGGTGCGCTGCTCGGCAGATTTCATACTGCTGAAGTTTCTATGCCGGGGGGCTGCAACTTTGGGGTGCGCCCCATTGATCAGCATTTAAAGGGATTTAAGGCGTTAGGGGCAGAATGGTCGCTTGAAAACGGAATGATTAATGTTAATGCGGATCATTTGACTGGTTCCCAGGTTTATTTCGATATGGTAACAGTTGGTGCAACAATTAATGTTATGTTGGCAGCTGTCAAAGCCGAAGGATTAACTATTATTGAAAACGCCGCAAAAGAGCCGCATATTGTTGATCTGGCAAACTTTTTAAACTCAATGGGCGCCGATATTATGGGGGCTGGTACAGACACTATTAAAATCCACGGTGTAGAAC
>CAUABB010000058.1 GCA_958427155.1 uncultured Oscillospiraceae bacterium
GATTTGACAGAACTGTTTTAGAAGCGATACAGAGAGTAAGGCGCGCTTGCATCAACTCTGTGTCATCGCATTTAACACGGCAGGCGTTATAAAATTTGTGGAAAAGGGAAGCCAGTTCAGTCGCATACCGAGTGATCCGAGAAGGATCATAACTTTTGGACGCCTCCACAATCTCACTTGGGAAACCTGCGATGAGCCGGATCAATTCGATCTCCTCTGATGCAGTCAAAAGTGCCAGCCGTTCCATTTTCGGATCTTCTGGTTTGATCTGTTCTGCTGCCAAATTTGAAAGGATGCTGCAAATTCGTGCATGAGCATATTGTACATAATAAACCGGATTTTGAGAAGACTGCTCTACAGCAAGGCCCAAATCAAAGTCAAAGTGAGAACTCGCTTCCCGCAGATTAAAGAAAAACCGTGCCGCATCCACCGGAACTTCATCCAACAAATCAGTTAACGTGAGGGACTTCCCGGTTCGTTTGCTTACCCGTACCGTCTCTCCATCCCGCATCAGTCGAACTAACTGCATCAGAACAATATCCAACTTGTTTCCGTCCAGCCCGATGGCGTCCATAGCGCCTTTTAGGCGAGCAACATGGCCGTGGTGGTCAGCTCCCCAGATGTTGATGACCTTATCAAAACCGCGAACGGCAAATTTATTGTAGTGATAAGCAATATCTGCGGCAAAATAAGTTGGGGTCCCATTCGCGCGGACGAGAACATCATCTTTTAGTTCCAGTTTTTCAATCTCCGCTTCACTTTTTCCCTGGCTCAGAAGTTTTTTTCGAAGGACCTCAGCGTTTTTGTACCAGATAGCCCCTTCTTTTTCGTAGGTATAACCCCGTTCAGTCAACCGATCAATTGCCGCCTGGACTGCGCCGCTTTCATGCAAAGTGCTCTCTTTAAACCAGACGTCGTATTCAATTCCGTAACGGGAGAGATCTCGTTTTAACCCGGCAATATTAAGCGGAAGAGCATACTCTACCAAAGCTTTTCGACGTTCTTCTGAAGGCTTGTCCACAAAGCTGTCTCCATAAATTTCGGCAAACGCTTTGGCGTGTTCTTTAATGTCAACCCCTTGATAAGCATCTTCTGGAAGAGGAACTGCATCCTCGCCTTTATAGAGTTGAAGATAACGAACTTCAAGGGAAAGAGCAAATTTGTTGATTTGGTTTCCGGCATCATTGACGTAAAATTCTCTTGTTACGTCATAACCGGCATGATCTAGTACTTCAGCCAACGTATCGCCAATTACGCCACCTCTCGCGTTTCCAATATGCATAGGACCCGTGGGGTTGGCAGATACAAACTCTACCATAACCTTTTTACCTTTTCCGTAGTCAGAACGCCCATAATTTTCGCCTTCCTCGGAAACGGCAAGAAGTGTTTCCTCAAACCAGCGGTGGGAAAGGAAAAAGTTAAGAAAGCCTGCTCCAGCAATCTCTACTCGATCAAAATAAGAGTTGTCTAATACAAGATGTCTACAAATCGCTTCTGCAATTTTTCGAGGTGGCATTTTAAACGCACGGGCAGAAACCATTGCAACGTTTGCAGCGAAATCGCCATGAGCCCGTTCTGCCGGAATTTGAATCGAATAAGCCGGAATAGGTTCTGCCGGCAGTTCACCTTCTCCAACCGCATGGCCCATCGCATTTAAGATCAGTTCATTCAGCTGTTTGTTCGCAGCTCTGATCAAGTCCTTCATTTTTATACCCTCCGTATTAATTATTCAGTTTTTACATCGATAAAGATTTCGTTTTTACTGAGAAAAACTGAATTTACATCTAATTCATATCGGAAATACACATTTCCGCCCTGTTCAGTTAGATTATTTTGAATTGCATCAGCAAAGACACCAATTTGCAGGTCTCCTGCAACAGTGCCATATAATCCTACATGACGCACCCCTTTTTCAATCACCAGCTCTGAACGATTTGGCCCTGTTCGGCGCATAGTTACCTTATTGGAGTCTTCCAGTTTTAATGTGGTGCGACAATCTTTGAAACCAGTTGCTTCCGATTCATCATAAATAAGATAATGTTTTCCATTTCGTTCAAAAAATAGTCCTTGGGTAAAGAGTTCAGTTACGTCGTTTTCTTCGTCACTATACTGAACACCTTTAATTTGTATATATACTTCTTTTTTCATCCGTTTCTTTCTCTTTCTTTTTTCTGCCGTTTGCTATAGGCTGTCAACATCAACCAGATGGACATCTGTTTTAATTTCAGTTCCTAAAAACAGAGAAGCAATTTCACTGAAGGATTCCGGGTTATCACTGACATAAAATTCGGTATGGCCGATATGGCCGCTGTCATTGAGAAGGTTTTCTTTTACCAGAATAGCATTTGCCTGTTTCGCAGTTTCTACACCAGGGTTGATAAGAGGAAGGCGATTACCTAAAACGTCACCAATTAATTCGCTGATAATTGGATAATGGGTACAACCGAGAATCAGAACGTCAACTTCTTTGTTCTGAAAAGGACTGAGATATTGTTGAGCAACAAGCTTGGTAACCGGATTGTCTCGCTCAATATAGCCGTTTTCAACAAGGGGGACAAAAAGAGGACAGGCATTACCAACGACAACTGCGTTTGGACGTATTTTTCGCATTGCTCTCCCATATGCACCACTTTTAATAGAAGCAGGGGTAGCAATCACTCCAATATGCCCGCTCCGAGAGGCGCTGCACGCTGCCTGAGCGGCTGGGAGAAGAATATTGCAGTAGGGAATGCCGAGATTTTTTGTGCTTTCCTGGGTAAGGGCAGCGCTAGCAGTTCCACAGGCGGCAACTACCATTTTTATATTTTTGGAAAGCAGAAACCTAATATCCTGCAACGCATATTTAATTATAGTTTGTCGACTACGAGTTCCATAAGGAACCCGCCCGGTATCCCCAAAGTAAATAAAATCCTCGTGAGGCAGCAGCTCCTGTAATTCCTTTAAAACAGAGATACCTCCAACTCCTGAGTCAAATACACCGATTGCGCGGTTATCCACAAACCCCATCCTTTCTTTCCAAAGCCAGGCGGATCAACTGATCAATCAGCTTATCATAAGGAATCCCTTCAGCTTCCCAAAGTTTGGGATACATACTGATGCTGGTAAATCCGGGAAGGGTATTGATTTCATTGAGAATGACACCGCCATCCTCCATAACAAAAAAATCAACTCTTGATAAGCCGCTGCATCCCAAAACCTGATAAGCTTTAATAGCTGTAGCTTTTACGAGATCAGTTGCAAGTGCGCTGATGTTGGCTGGAATATCAAGTTTGGAAGAACCAGAGATATACTTTGCGTTATAATCGTAGAATTCATTACACGGAGTAATTTGTCCGGGGGCAGTCGCCCTTGGATAGCTGTTTCCCAAGACTGCGCACTCAACTTCAGCGCCGACAATTGTCTCCTCCAGTATTGCTTTTTGATCGTGCTGAAATGCCAGGTCGACTGCTTTTAAAAGCTCTTCTCGGTCATGCGCTTTACTGATCCCAACTGAAGATCCCGCATTTGCGGGCTTTACAAAAATTGGATATTTAAGAGCTTCTTCAATTTCCGGTATAAAGTTTTCAAACTGATCCCGCTCAGACTTCCTTAAAACTCTCCATTTTGCTGTCCGAATTCCTGCGGCATCGAGCAAAGTGTGAGTAATCTGTTTATCCATGCAATTAGCTGAGGAGATAAGATCACACCCAACATAAGGAATACCAGCTAGCTCAAACAACCCTTGGATTGTGCCGTCTTCTCCGTTTTTTCCATGAAGGACCGGAAAGATACAATCGACCGGTATTAATTCCGCAGAGTTTTCGTTGAGTTTTAAGACCCCTTTGTGAAATGGGTCTGGACTGATAACAGCCGAGCAGTTTTGTGGATGGTGAATCCATCTTCCACCTTCGATATCATCAATAGGGCCTTCGTACCATAGCCAGCGCCCTTCTTTTGTAATGCCAATTTTAAGTATATGATATTGATCTTCCGGTATATTTCTTAAAATTGAAGCCGCAGATAGAAGCGATACTTCATATTCACTGGATTTGCCGCCAAAAATAACGGCTACCGTTTTTCTATCCATTGGGAATGCCTCCAAAATTATTGGTTTGGTCTGTGCATACTTAACATAAATCATACCATATTTTACAGCGATATGCAAACAGTACTTTGTCTTTTCAATCTTCTATTATATATGGTATGGAAAAGGAAAAGAGAACCATAGAGATTAAAATGAATTTTTATAAAAACTCTTGACGGAACGCAGGGTTTGTGTTATAATTGTTATTACCTCTAAAAGGGTTTATTTTTTTGCGGTTTTTCGCACTTTTTTAGAGGGAGGCTAACAAAAACCGTTACCGGGAGGTGCCGAAAATGAGAGTGAAAATTACATTGGCTTGTTCTGAGTGCAAACAGCGCAATTATAACACGATGAAGAACAAGAAAAACGATCCTGACAGACTTGAAATGAACAAGTATTGTCGTTTCTGTCGCAAGCACACGCTTCACAAAGAGACGAAGTAAACGGAAGGGTGGAGAGAAATGGCCAAAAAAGACGTTGCTGAAAAGGCTTCGGCAAAGCCGAAAAAAGCTGATAAAAAGCAAAAAGTCGGTTTTCTCAAAAAAACAACCCGCTACTTCAAGGACCTCAAAACCGAGTACAAGAAAATTGTATGGCCCACAAAAAAGCAGGTGATCAACAACACTCTTGTTGTACTCGCTGTTGTTGTAATAATGGGCGCTTTTGTGGCCGGTCTGGATGCTGTTTTGGGTTTGATCGTTAAGTTTGTCCTGCAGCAGGCATAATTTAAAAACCCGCCGCAAGGGTCTGTGGAGGTAAGCTATGTCAGAAACCGCAAGGTGGTATGTTGTGCACACCTATTCGGGATATGAGAACAAGGTGGCGCAGAATATCGAAAAGGTTGTAGAGAACCATCAGCTTCATGAGTTGATTCATGAAGTCAAAGTTCCCACTGAAATGGTTGTTGAAGTGAAAGACAACAAAAAGCGCGAAGTTGAGCGCAAAATTTTCCCGGGTTATGTGCTCGTGAAAATGATTATGACGGATGATTCCTGGTATGTTGTGCGGAATATCCGCGGCGTTACAGGATTTGTCGGGCCGGCATCCAAGCCTGTCCCTCTTACTGATAAAGAAGTGGAGGCGTTGGGCGTTGAAACGCGTCAGGTTACCGTCGACTATGCGGTCGGCGACAGCGTGAAGGTCGTTAACGGTCCGTTGGAAGGCTTTATCGGCATTGTAGACGAAATTGACACGGAAAAGAATAAGGTCAAACTTACTGTCTCAATGTTTGGCCGTGAAACACCTGTGGAACTTGAGCTGGAACAGGTTGTTGCGGTTAAAGAGTAAGCGTTCCGCCGGTTTGAAACCGGTTTTCAGCAGCGGCATTTGTCGTTTTGCTGGTGGGAGGAATGGGAAACAGGTCCTGTTCCGCCAGAAACCACGTAATTTTGGAGGTGCAAAAAATGGCTCAGAAGGTTACAGGCTATATTAAGCTGCAAATCCCTGCAGGGAAGGCTACTCCTGCACCGCCGGTTGGTCCTGCGTTAGGTCAGCACGGCGTTAACATTGTGTCATTCACAAAGGAATTTAATGAGCGTACCAAGAACGATGTGGGATTGATTATTCCAGTCGTCATCACTGTATATGCAGACCGCTCCTTTACCTTTGTAACCAAAACCCCGCCAGCATCTGTCTTGATTAAAAAGGCATGCGGGATTGAAAGCGGCTCTGGTGTGCCGAATAAAACAAAGGTTGCCAAGATTACCAAGGAGCAGGTTAAAAAGATCGCTGAAACCAAAATGCCTGATCTCAATGCGGCAAGTATTGAGTCCGCTATGAGTATGATTGCTGGAACCGCTCGTTCCATGGGCATTGAAGTGGTCGATTAATAGCCCGCTGGTGGGAGGAAATTTCCGTTATGAACCACTCATGAGGGAGGATATGATTGAGTATGAAACATGGTAAAAAATATGTAGAAAGTACTAAGCTGGTTGATCGTACAAAATTATACGATCCGACTGAAGCGATGGATTTAACTGTTAAAACCGCAAAGGCGAAGTTTGATGAAACTGTTGAGGCTCACATTCGTTTGGGTGTTGACTCTCGTCACGCAGACCAGCAAGTTCGTGGTGCGGTTGTTCTGCCGAATGGAACTGGTAAAACAGTTCGTGTTTGTGTATTTGCTAAGGGCGACAATGTAAAAGCTGCGGAAGACGCAGGTGCTGATTATGTTGGCGCGGAAGAGCTGGTTGCCAAAATTCAGGGCGAGGGTTGGATGGAGTTTGACGTAGTTATCGCTACTCCGGACATGATGGGTATTGTAGGCCGTTTGGGTCGTGTGCTTGGCCCCCGTGGCTTGATGCCAAACCCGAAAGCAGGTACGGTTACCCCGGATGTTGCCCGTGCGGTTACTGAGGCAAAAGCTGGTAAAATTGAGTACCGTTTGGATAAGACCAATATTATTCACTGTCCAATTGGTAAAGCTTCTTTTGGTGTAGAGAAGCTGGAAGAAAACTTTAATACTTTGATGAACGCTGTTGTTGCGGCAAAACCTGCTGCTGCAAAAGGGCAGTACATCAAGTCTTGTGTTGTTACAACCACAATGGGCCCCGGTATTAAAGTGAATTCCGCTAAATTTGGCGGCTGATTTTTGTGGTTGACAGGGCTGTTTGTCCGTGTTATACTATATAAGCTGTTATTTCTTAAGACAGCAGGTGCTGTATGCGTAAAAGGCAATGCCTACCTGCCGAGGAGAAACGCTGAAAAGATGAAATACAGATTGTATTCTGTCTAATCGCCCTTTCTCCACGGTTGGTGGAGAAAGGGCTTTTTATCTGTAAGAATTGTTACCGGGAGGTGAATAGTCTTGCCAAGTGAAAAGGTTTTAGCGAGCAAAAAGGAATTGGTTGTAAAGCTCAGCGAAAAGCTGAAAAATGCAACCGCAGGTGTTCTTGTGGATTATAAGGGAATTGATGTGGCAACCGACACAAAGCTCAGAAGAGAATTGCGTGAGGCTGGCGTGGATTACTTTGTTGTCAAAAACACAATGCTCCGTTTTGCGACTAAAGAAGTTGGCTATGATTTTGATGAGGTTCTCAATGGAACAACTGCTCTTGCGGTTAGTAATGAGGATCAAACAGCTGCTGCCAGAATCCTTGTAAAATATTCTGAGGAGCTCAAAGGCGCCGCACTGAATGTGAAAGCCGGCTTTATGGATGGTCAAGCGATTGATGTCGCGACCGTTACTGCAATCGCTAAGATTCCGTCGAAGGAAACTCTCGTCGCTCAGATGCTCAGCAGCTTGAATGCGCCGATAGCGAACCTCGCCGTTGTGCTTAACCAGATTGCTGAAAAATCTGAAGAAGTTGCGTAAATGACAAAATAAAATTAATGGAGGTAAATTTAAATGGCTTCTGAGAAAATTTTAGCTATGATTGAAGAAGTAAAAGCTCTTTCTGTTTTAGAGCTGAACGAGCTTGTAAAGGCTCTGGAAGAGGAGTTTGGTGTTTCTGCTGCAGCTGTTGCTGTTGCTGCTCCGGCTGCTGCGGGTGGTGCTGCTGCTGAGGAGAAAACTGAGTTTGACGTTGTTCTGGTTGAGGCTGGAGCAAGCAAAATGGGCGTTATTAAAGCTGTCAAAGAGATTACCGGTCTTGGCCTGAAAGAGGCAAAGGAGCTGGTTGACAACGCTCCGAAAACCATTAAAGAGGCTGCTTCCAAGGCTGATGCTGAGGAAATTCAGAAAAAACTGGAAGAAGCCGGTGCAAAAATCGAACTCAAATAAGTTTGATTATAATTTGGCTCAACAAAAGAAAAAGCGCTGTGATTTACAGCGCTTTTTCTTTTTCTTTTTCTATAGAAACATCTTGATCAACTGTATCAAATTGCACCGCCTCTTTTGAAAGAGGCTCTTCTTCATTGGCAGATGGACTGCCAATTT
>CAUABB010000059.1 GCA_958427155.1 uncultured Oscillospiraceae bacterium
GTTCAGGCACCCTATAATTTTTCCTTCTTCTTCCCAAATCCAACAGGAATAATCAGGATGATCAAGCTGCTCTCTAAAAGTCCGATTGAAACCATTAAAGTCTAGCTCAGACTGCTCCAATTCACAGATCAGCCGGTAGATTTCATTCAAATCACCGTAACCCGCCAGACGCACCATAGTATTTTCCTCCGCAGGTTACAGATTCCACTCTTTCAGAGTTTTGATATTCAAAGTTGCTACTGTTAAACCGTCTGGATTCGGGGTGTCATCCTCTACCAGGATATCCGGAATACCAATTCTTCGCGCACAGGATATAATTCCTTTAACATCTACCACACTGCTTTCAAAGGGACAGGAATGTCCTTTCCCGTCACCGCCTTTAATATGAATATTCTTGATTCGGGAAGCATTCTCCTCCATAAAACGGATGATATCAATTCCTGAATCAAGCGCCCAATAAGTATCGAGTTCCAAGTAGAAATTTTGATTTTCAAAAGTCCGAAGCAACGTATAAATAGGAAGCTCTCCGTCAACCGGAATGAATTCCGGGGCATGGTTATGATAGAGAAAATTTAATCCAGCTTCCGTTACGCGTTCTACAAGCGGCCGAATCCGCTCAATTGTCTCTTCAAGTGCCTTTTTATCAGAAACATCCGCCACACAGGACGCAATATTCTTTAATCCAATCATTTTGGCATAAGAAATAGCCCCGTCAATATCGTTCTCCATATCACCGATCATCATCTGACGAGAAATCGGTTTTAAATTGTTTTTTTCAAGTTCTTGTTTCAGTTCTGCGGCGCTTAAACCGTAATAGTTTGTGAATTCTACCGTCTTGTATCCAAGCTCAGCGGCTTTTTGAAGCATCCCAGAAAAGTCTTTCTCACATTCTTCATGTACGGTCCAAAGCTGTAATCCATATTGCTTCATTTTTGTTTCCTCCGATATTTGATTTCCTGTTTATCATACCTCTTTTTCTAACAGTTTGCAATGAACTAAATCTAAAATTGATTCCAGCTTTATGAAATGTTATAATAAAAGAAAAAACAAAGGAATGGTGAAAATGGCGCAGCCTTACGATCTCCCTTTGGAGGAGCTTCGCAGCTATAAACCAAAGTTGACAAGACAACCCGATTTTGATAAATTCTGGACCAATACCCGCCGGGAACTCTCCCAGGTTCCAATGGAATATCACCTGACACCTATTTCTTATCCCGCTAAAAATATCGAAGTATACCAACTCTGCTATAAAGGAATGCATGACGCTCAAATTAGCGCTTATTTTGCCAAACCTGTAGGAAACGGTCCGTTCCCCGCGGTTGTGAGTTTTCACGGCTATAATTGGGGAGCTAACGCGTTGGAAGATGCTGTCCTCTCCGCGTTTCACGGCTACGTCGCAGCTCAAATGCTCGTACGCGGGCAGCAGGGTGACAGCGAAGACACTTTACCCGCAAACGGTCACGTAGGCGGTTGGATGTCCAAAGGGATTCTTTCTCCTGAAACCTACTATTATCGCGCTGTCTATATGGATGCTGTACGACTTGCGGAAATCGTTTCCGAGATGGACTGTGTGAACCAAAACAAAATCGCCGTAATGGGAGGAAGTCAAGGCGGAGCGCTTACATTGGCTACCGCGGCATTAAGTGGCATTCCCTGTGTGGCAATAGCGGATTACCCCTATCTCTGTCATTTTCGCCGTGCCATCGATATGGCTCAGGAACAGCCTTACCTGGAACTAAACGATTATTTCCGTAGAAATCCCTCTCCGGAAGTTGAGGAACAGGCGATGAAAACCCTCAGTTATTTTGACCTGATGAACCATGCGCCGAACATTCGTTGTGATACTACTATTTTTACTGGTTTGGTTGATTTAATTACCCCACCGTCTACTGTCTTTGCTATGTACAATCATTTAACCTGTAAAAAAGATATTCGGGTTTATCGTTATTTTGGACATGAAAATTTAGTCGGTGCCTCTATTAAAAAATATGAGCTTTTAAAAGATTATCTTTGGTAAAAACAAAATAAAAAACCTTTGCAAAATTTTTGCAAAGGTTTTTTATTTAATCTGAAAATTTTACGCTGCGTTACGCTAAGACTTTAATTTTTTAATAAAATCATTTTGAAAATTTAAAAAGGCGGGGAAATCCCGCCTTTTTAAGGACTTTACGCGCTCTCTTTTTTCTCAGAGGCCGCTTCAGAAGCTTCTTTTGCCTCTTTTACTTTGTATTTCCGGTCACGAAGTTTCAAATAAATTCCGGGCAGATGTTGCCGGCCAAAGCGCTTCATCCAGCGCACCGTCTTGTCTCCGGCGTTACTAAGGAAAACCAAAAATTTCCGCGGCGTAAACCGACCGACAAAAATACCGTCCAACATCTTCTCAAAAACTTTACCGAGTCCTTTAGGCATTCGATAAGCGAGTTTATACATTTTAACGAATTTCGTAAAATACCCTTCGGCAAAAAGTACCTGATGCTCTGGAAACTGCTTCTGAATTAAAGGAACTTTTACATTTGGATCTCCCATATCTCTGATTTCGCCGCCATTTTCCGCAACCGCCTGTTCCGCAATTTTGGCAAGCTGGGTCATCGGATAAGGGCAGAAAATATTTGGGATCATACGATCTGGATTGATAACAGCGTTCAGTTTGATAGTCTTTAAACATTTATGAAGATCTTCATAGGGAAGGCCGACAATATTATAAGTTAGCGTTGGAATATCGTATTTTTTAAACCATTTAAAGGAATTAATAATCTGCTCATCAGACATATTCCTCTTTAAATATTTAAAACGGATTTCCTGATCTCCCGATTCCACGCCGACATCAATCATATAAACTCCGGCTTCTTTCATCAGCCGAACCGTCTCCTCTGTCATATTATCCAAGCGGAGGTTACAGGTAAAGGGCAGATGAATCCGCTCTTTATATAAATTCATAAAATCGGTAAACCAGTCGGTATACATATTGAGGATCGCGTCACGGAAATTGATATATTTGATATAGGGATGTTTCTCTAAAATCGTCTCAAGGTACTGAATTGCCTTTTCCGGTTCCTTAACACGAGCATAACCTTTTCTACTTGGATAAACCATCCTCATCTGGCCATTACCACAGTAGGTACAGCTAAACAGACAGCCACGGGAAACAACAACAATCGCGGTGGCAATTGACGACGCGTCGAGATTATCAAAATCGAACAGCTCAAAATCGGACATCGGAAGCTCATTTAAATCCTGTACAAAAGGACGAACCGGATTTTTAATAACATCCCCGTTTTTGTCTTTGAACCACAAGCTTTCAATATGGGTATAGTCCGTACCGTCGCGCAAGGCGTTACACAAATCCAGTTCTGGATACTCTCCCTCGCCGATACAGACGCAGTCCATCCCCTCCATCTCGATCATTTCCTCTGGAGCAAGAGTTGCATGTGGCCCCCCACAAATCGTAAAAGCGTCAGTCGCCTCTTTTACCCACCGACACATCTTCCGCACCTGAGGAACAGCAGAAGTACGGACGGAAAAGCCTACGATATCAGCATTTTCACTTTTTATACGTTCCTTAAACTCATCCTCTTCAGGAGCGTATGTCAAGTGATATAAGGCAGTTTGATACCCATGCTGTTTAAGAACAGCCGAAATAATGGCAATTCCTTCATGGTAATTACCTTTCATATCTTTCCGCTTTTCATTTCCCAAAAAATCAGGATAAACAAATAAAAATTTTAGGGTCTTTTTTTCTTCAGACATGAAGCAACATCATCCTAACTCAATTATTCAGAAAACAACACACTCTTATAAAATATTGTACCATACCCGCCCCCCGCTTTCAACGGTCAACGAGAAAATAATCACACTTTAGCCCTTAAATGCCTGCCGATACCCATTCAGATATTCCATGCAGTATTCGTCATCACCATAGACAAGTTCGGCTGCCAATAATGCCATTTTAGCATCAGGGCTAGTAATATCCATAATGGCAGTATCGAGCCCCGCACCAATTGCAGCGGTTAAAAAGGCCGCGTTTACATATTTCCGTTTAGGAAGTCCAAACGATACATTTGACATTCCCCCCACTAAATGAACATCCGGAAATTCTTCCCGAATAACTTTTGCCGCCTTGATTGCATGAACTGCCGCGGTCGATTCCACAGATAGGGTTTCTACGATTAAATCAATATAAATTCTATCCTGTGAAATTCCATTTTTCTCAAGTTTATTAATCATTTTGCGAGCGTTTTCGACACGCATTGATACATCTTTGGGAATTCCGGTCTCATCCATCGGAAGAGCAATAACTCCAGCCCCGGTTTTCTGAACCAAAGGGAGCATTCCTTCAAAACGCACCGGCTCCAAAGTAATGGAATTAATGATCAGCTTTTCAAACTCAAATTGATCCAAAACCGAAGCGATAGCCGACGGATTGGTGGAATCCAAAACCAGTGGCGTTTTACAAACATCCCGAATCTGTTCAACGGCCCAAAGCAGTTTTTCCGCCTCATCAACAAAAACACCGGCATTTACGTCAAGAAAATGAGCCCCACATTCAGTTTGCTTCAGGGCGATTTCTTTTATATAGTCTCCATCCATATTAAGAAAAGCTTCCTGCGCAGAGGGAATGGAGCTGTTTAATTTTTCTCCTATAATCAGCATCTTAAAACTCCTTTTTAATTTCCTTTATAATCTCACAAATCAGTCCAGCGCGCTGGAACGGGGTAATCAAATAGAACCCATCTACCAGTTCCGCAATCTGCCTTGCTATCCGGACTGATAATGAAATGGCAAGCTCCACGGCTTCTTCTTTAGAGCAAGATTCATACTGTTTTACGATTGCCTGGGGAATACTGATACCGGAAATTTCGCTGTTGACGAAACAGGCGTTCCGATAACTGATCAACGGCATAATTCCTCCGAAGAGCTCTGCTTTTAATTCTTTACGGGCCCATTCCAAATTTCGGCAGCTTTCATCAGTAAAAAGAGGCTGTGTCAAAAAGCGAACGGCTCCCGCCGCTTCTTTTCGTTTCGCTCGTTCAAGCTCCGCTTCAAAGTTTACAGCGTTTACATTTAAAGCAGCGCCTGCCTGGATTGGAGAATCATAAAAAACCTCACGATTTAAATCTCGAATAAACGCCAGAAGCTTTTCAGAGTTAAAATTAAATACCCCTTTCACTTTTCCACGATCCTCAGCGGCAATCGGATCGCCCGTCACAACGAGAACCTGGTGAATATCTTCTATTCCAAGGCCAAGCAAAAGCGCCTTGGTGGCATTTAAATTCCGGTCACGGCAGGTAAGATGAGGCATTACCTCGATCCCATAACGGCGTTTGAGGGAAGCCGCCAGCATACTGCTGTCCACCCGCGCACGAGCTACAGGACAATCCGCAATGGTAAGCCAGTTAATGCCAGCCTCCCAAAGTGTTTTCGCTGCACTGTAAAATTTTTCTGGGCTGGCATTCATCGGTGAATCAAGCTCAACAGCTATTTTTTTTTTACCAAACCCTGAAGAAATTGGCCGTTCAATTGTTTTAGCACCTGATAAGAAAGGATTCAAAGAGGATACGCTTTTCCCTTTAAAACGCTCTGAAACCATTCTAATATGTTCCGGGGTTGTTCCACAACATCCCCCTAAAATTAAAACTCCGCATTCTCTGATTTTTACCATTTGATCCGCGAAGTATGCAGGAGCGTTCTCAAAAATTGTTCGGCCACCGCTAACAGTCGGGTATCCCGCGTTGGGCATAATCGAAACCGGCTTTTTCCCAATTTTAAGGCTTTGGGCAATATGGAGCAGATGCATTGGGCCGCAGGTACAGTTAAAACCATATGCATCAACCGTCTTTTCCCTAGTTAGCGCATATTCAATTTCAGAAACTGGAATACCGCTTGTTGTATATTGATCAGCCGTTACGGTGCATTCCGCAATCACATAAGCTTCAGAGCATAAAGATTTTACCTCTTGGGAAAGCTTTATCAATATTTCATATTCATGAAAGGTTTCAAACAAAAAATGGGTAATTCCCTGGTCCAAAAATACTCGAATAATTTTTCGGAATTCTTCCAGTTCTTCTTCTTCCGAAGAAAGCGAAATCGGGCCTATGCTCGCAAATATCTCTGCACGATCCGCCACAGCTTCCTTGGCCAGCCGGCATCCTTCTGTCAAGACCTTTTCCACCAACTTCCATTCGGTTCCCAGAGAACCGGTATTGGCGGCAAATGTATTTGTTTTAATCGCAGTCGCACCGGCATGAAGATATGCCTGATGCGCCGCTAAAACCCGCTCCGGATGGAAAAGATTGTCCAATTCGCATCTGACGAGGGTAGTATGATAACGCTCAGATAAGTAGGTGCCCATCGCACCATCAAATAAATAAAGCAAATTTCGACCGGTTTCCATACTCCATTCCTTTGCCTTAAAATCAGCCCATCTCTTTCAAAAAAGCATTAAAATTAGAACAAAAGACTTTGTTTATTATATCACAATCAAAAACTTTTTTCTATCCTATATAAAAAAACAAGCAATATAGACAAGAAACCCAAACGGTATTATAATGGTTTTATCCAGATGTAACGAGGTGTTTATTTGTTAAAAAATCTAATTCTTAATATACTGGAAGAAAACAAAGGAAAACCGGTTTCCGGGCTTCTTATCGGCAAAAAATTGGGTGTTACACGAAGCGCTGTCTGGAAAGGAATCAAACAACTTCAGGAAGATGGTTTTTTAATTACCTCCGTCCCTAACAAAGGGTATTTGTTAGATTTTAGGGATGGTGCTCTCCGCCCAGAGATTATAAAAGAGATGCTGACTACCCATTATTTGGGCCATGAACTGGAAATTTTAGAGGTTATTGATTCTACCAACACTTATTTAAAACGAATATCAGACATGCTTACGGGACATCACGGATATACTGTCATTGCACTACGTCAAACGGCAGGAAAAGGTCGGATGCAGCGTCAATTTTATTCTCCTGCGCAGCAAGGTATTTATATGAGCTTTTACCTAGAACCGCATTTCGCCTTTGAGGATATCAGTCTAGTCACGATTATTGCAGTAGTGGCTGTATGCAGAGCGATTGAAGAGGTTGCGGGTTTTTCTCCAGATGTTAAATGGGTAAACGACGTTTTGTTTCATGGAAAAAAACTTTGCGGTATTTTAACCGAAGCATCAATCGAAGCGGAAAGTGGAAGAATCAAATATCTAGTTCCTGGCATTGGAATCAATCTTAACCGTGATGAACAAATGCCAGAAGACCTGCAAAAAATTGTCGGAGCAATTAACGAATTTACAGAACAACCCTGTGATCGAAATCGCTTGGTAGCATCTGTGCTTAATCATTTTGAAAGCCTTTTCGATGCCTATCTAGCTGGAAACCGGCGAGAAATTTTACAGGAATATAAAAAACATCTGTGCGTTTTTGGACAGGAATACAATATTATTTCTTTGAAGGGAAGTTATCCCGCCGTTCCTATTGATATTGATCAAGATGCGCATTTAATCGTTAAGGATAAAGAAGGAGAACTTCATATTTTGAATTCAGGAGAGATCAGTATCCGGAAACAGTAAGATACTGCATAAACAGTTGTTTTAGTAATTTATTTTTCATTAAAAAAATAATCACCAACGGCTCTAAAAGCATACAGCGTTGGTGATTATTTTAAAAATTTGGAGGCGCCACCCAGATTTGAACTGGGGAATCAGGGTGTTGCAGACCCTTGCCTTACCGCTTGGCTATAGCGCCAAATGGAGCGGGTTACGAGGCTCGAACTCGCTACCTCCACCTTGGCAAGGTGGCGCTC
>CAUABB010000060.1 GCA_958427155.1 uncultured Oscillospiraceae bacterium
TTAAATTTCTTCAAAAGGAGAGAATTGATATTCGTTCTTTGCCAGAACTGCGTTTTGCGGCGGTTGGGCCGAAAACCCGAAAAGTATTGGAAGAAAAGGGCATTCTGGTGGAATGTTGTCCACAGAAATCCTGTGGAGAAGAATTGGCAAAAGAACTTTTTTCAGTTATTCGACCAGACGACAAACTTTTGGCACTGGTTCCTGAAAACAGGGAAAGCGCTGTTGTATCCGTTTTAAGGAAAAAAGAAGTTAACGTCGATACGGCAGCTGTTTATCGGACATTGTTTGAAACAACGTTGATTGTTCCGCATCTTCGTTCTGGAGACTCAGCGATTTTTACAAGCGCTTCGTCGGTAGAGGGGTTTGTGAAAATGGTTCATGAATCTGTATCGGGACTCCGGGCGTTTTGTATTGGCAGTCAGACGGCAAACGCCGCAAGGGACTGCGGGATGGAGACAATCGTTGCAGAACAGGCGTCAATGGAAAGCCTGATTCATAAAGTAGTTGAATATTACCAAACAGAAAGGTTGTAGAAAGTATGCAGGACAGACCGAGAAGGTTACGTACGGTTCCACTTCTCAGAAAGATGGTGCGAGAAACCCGAATGAGTGCGGATTCATTGATATACCCTGTTTTTGTACGGGAAGGAACCGGGATTAAAGAGGAAATTCCTTCGATGGAAGGGCAGTATCGTTATAGCGTAGATATGCTTCCTTATGTGTTGGAGGAAACACTAAAAGCCGGTGTAAACAGCGTCATGCTTTTTGGAATCCCAGATCAGAAAGATGAATGCGGAAGCGAAGCTTACGCGGAAGACGGAGTGGTTCAAAGAGCTTTATTAACGGCAAAAAGGGAGGTGCCAGAGCTTTATTATATCACCGATGTTTGTATGTGTGAGTATACCTCTCACGGTCACTGTGGTGTGTTAAAGGGGCGTGAGGTCGATAATGACCAAACCTTACCTTTGCTTGCAAAAACTGCCCTTTCTCACGTCCAGGCGGGTGCTGATATGGTAGCTCCTTCTGATATGATGGATGGCCGGGTATCTGCCATCCGTTCCGCTTTGGATGAAAAGGGATACATCAATGTACCAATTATGTCCTATGCGGTAAAATATGCTTCGGCTTTTTATGGACCGTTTCGCGAGGCGGCTGGGTCAGCGCCTTCTTTTGGGGATCGGAAAAGCTATCAGATGGATTTTCACAATCGGAAAGAAGCTTTGAAAGAAGCGTTGATTGATGTTTCTGAGGGTGCGGATATCATTATGGTGAAACCTGCTTTGTCTTATCTGGATATTATTCGCGAGACTGCTAATGCTCTCAACCGTCCGGTTGCCGCTTATAGTGTGAGCGGAGAATATGCTATGATAAAGGCGGGGGCCAGGATGAATCTGATTGATGAAGACAAATTGATCGCGGAAACGGCTGTCAGTATTTTCCGGGCGGGCGCAGAAATTCTTTTGAGCTATTATGCAAGGGAAATTGCCTCTATGATCCGGGAAGGGAGGATTGGTTGATGACAACGAGATCGGAACAGCTTTTTGAACGGGCTGTCAGAGTGATTCCTGGCGGTGTAAACAGCCCGGTTCGCGCTTATCGTTCGGTTGGCGGAACTCCCCGGTTTATAGAACGCGCAGACAGAACTTTTATATGGGATGCGGATGGAAACCGCTATACTGATTATGTCGGCTCCTGGGGCCCTCTGCTTTTGGGTCATAACCATCCTGCGATTCGCGAAGCAGTTTGTAAAGCCGCTGAAAAAGGATTAAGTTTTGGCGCGGCAACAGAAGCTGAGGTTGAAATGGCAGAATTGATCTGTTCGTTGGTTCCGTCGGTTGAAATGGTCCGGATGGTTAACTCCGGTACGGAAGCGGTAATGAGCGCAATTCGTGCGGCCCGTGGCTTTACGGGTCGAAATAAAATTATCAAGTTTGAAGGTTGTTATCATGGCCATTGTGACTCTATGTTGGTCAAGGCGGGGTCCGGCGTGATGACAGCAGGTGTTCCGGACAGTGCTGGCGTTCCAGGTGGTTGCGCGGCGGATACCTTAACAGCTATATATAACGATTTAGCAGGAGTACAACGGCTGTTTGAAGAAAATCAGGAAAAAGTTGCCGCTTTAATTGTTGAACCGGTAGCCGCTAATATGGGAGTTGTTCTGCCGCAGAAGGGCTTTTTGGAAGGATTGCGTCAGCTTTGTACCCAATATGGAGCGGTTTTGATTTTTGACGAAGTAATTACTGGGTTTCGCCTTGGGATTAGCGGTGCACAGGGAATTTGGAATATCACCCCTGACCTGACAACCTTTGGAAAGATTATTGGGGCGGGAATGCCGGTTGGGGCATATGGTGGAAAACGGGAGATCATGGAATGTGTTGCTCCTAGCGGCTCTGTCTATCAGGCGGGGACATTAAGTGGAAATCCGGTCGCAATGGCGGCAGGACTTAGGCAACTCCATATTTTACAGGACCATCCTGAAATTTATGGACATTTGAACCAGTTGGGGAACTTATTCCGAAACGGTATGCAAGAAATTTTACAAAAAACTGGTGCAAAAGCGCAAATTACTGGGGTCGGTTCGCTTTCCTGTCTGTTCTTTACGGAATTTCCAGTGGTGGATTATGAGTCTGCTAAAAAGAGCAATACTGCGAGGTTTGGAAGGTATTTTCACCATCTGCTTCAAAACGGGATTTGCGTTGCGCCTTCCCAGTTTGAGGCGATTTTTATCTCAAACGCCCATGCTGAGGAAGATATTACCGTATTTTTGGCGACCGTTGAAAACTTTTTAGAAAAGGAAAAGCGGGATAGATAGGCAGAGCAAAAAAATTTATATAAAGAGGAGGAAAAGTCATTGGAACGGTATGGGAAATCATATATCTCGGTTCGTTATACCAGAGAGGACTTTATTACCCTCAATTTACATCCGGACAGCTCAATCTATGACTGGAGGATTGCAATTGCAATCTTCAACGACAGGTTAGAGGGACGATATTTTAACGCTGTTCACCTCCTACTTCAGGATGTGAATCAAAACGGTTTTGCGGTGATGGCGTTACTTTGCTTGATGATTGAAACTCTGTATCAATTTCAGGAGGGGATTATAGAAACTCAGGCAGGGAAAAACCGGATGCTTTATGTAAATTTTCTCCGGCGTGCCTTTCCCGATATTTTTGATCAGGCGGAAAAAGCGGAATTTTTTTATCGGGATATCCGTTGCGGTATTCTTCATTCTGCTCAAACGAGACATGGAAGTCAACTGGCTTTTGAAACAGGTCAAGCGGTTGAACTGTTTGAAAGCAACAAAATCCGGGTTGATGTAGAACTATTTGCTGACCGGATTTGGGAGCATTACCAAATTTATCTTAGAAAACTGTCTGATCCGGATGAAAGATTCTTGAGAGAAAATTTTGTTAAAAAAATGCAGTCAATCTGTCGGAGTGAAGCAGATTAGTGCTTGTGTCTCTCTATTTTATCCAATAAATTAAAAAGAAGCCGACAGATTTATTATCTGTCAGCTTCTTTGTTTTTTGTTTATTCCGCAATCAATACAATATCCTTGCTGTCTGGCTCATCTGCTTTTTCAAACTTTTTGAGCAATTCGTCTATCCCCTGTATACGGGGCAAATTTGATTCGGGACGATTAAGATAAAAATAGGCAACTGTCGCAAAATCATCCTGCCGATAGAAATTAATCCACCCATCTTTTGGGAGAACTGTATCATGGCGATAAAGATGATGGTAACCACCACGCATCCCACAGTCACAGGTGGTGGGAATCAGTGGAGCGCCTTCAGCGATTAGCTGATGGACAGTCTGCCACCGTCCGCCGCCGATATCCTGAATGGTGACAGAAATATCTTTTGAAAAGTAAACAGGATCACAGATATGAAACCGGTAAAAATTCCAGAAACGCCGGTCAGGGTTCGCAGTCAAGCAGGCTTGATAGCGACCAGCATACTGTCCTTGTCCCCATGCAGTTCCGATATAATCCTCCGTGCCGGTGCCTACTAGAGTAGGGAATTCGTTGTCCCCGTCCAGATAAATTTTCACTTCGCCTTCTCCCCACCAGGTATCAGCGTATCGATCACTGGCGTTTACGGCGAAAGAAGTGCCGAGATAACGTCCTTCCCCCTGCAGAAGAGGAAGAATCACATGATCTTTTTCAAGTTCTACCGGATTGCTGCGATGAAACCAGCTGTGAAAATAAAGGAGATCTGTCTTGGGAGCGTCAAAAACAGTGAAGTTGATGTCGTAAAACAGCCAGGGAACATCAGCTCCGCATTCGTTCGAAAGGGTAAGCAAAGCTTCGGAACGAAACGGCATGGGAATGTAACAATTAAAAGAGCGTCCCTCCGGATTGGCGAACAATTCGCATTCAAAAGGAACGGGTTCGCAACCGGAACACATAAAGTCTCCGAGAGGAGCTTCTACAGCCGGCTTTTTGCAGCCGTCCCAATAGCAACGCAGGATCAGCCCCCGCAGAACGGCGGGGGAACGATTGCCCAGTGTCATCCAGATCCTGTTGATTTCTCCCGCTCCATTGTATTTCATTAATACCGTAGTTTCTCCCGCTTTTAAATGACCACAGGGATGGCCTTTTGCGCCGCTGTTTTCCTGCCCTCCAGCCCCTTTTTCTGCAGTCGGGTTTTCAAAATTCGCCCATCTTGTTTGAATATCCGTTCTTCTTTTGGCAAGGCTGTTCATTGAAATATCCCTTTCTTTGTCATAGAATGTTTGAAAGTTACTAAAGCTATAAGACTGCGGTTTTAATTGATATATAATGGCTTTATTTTACCACCCCGATGATGGTTATTTTAAAAAGCCCTGAACAATTTCTGCTTCTGCTTCAGTCTGAGACAGGCCAAGAGTCATCAGTTTGGTAATCTGTTCCCCGGCAATTTTACCAATGGCCGCCTCATGAATCAGAGAAGCGTCCACGTGATTGGCGGTGATTTCCGGAATTGCTTTTACACAGGCATGGTCCATAATGATAGCATCGCATTCCGAGTGCCCCGCACAGGCGTTATTTCCGTCAATTTTTGAAAGAAACGTTTGATAAGAATTTCCCTTGGCTACAGAACGAGACATGACATTCGCACTGCATCCTTCTCCATTTAAGGCCACTTCAAATTCTGTAGAAGCTTTCTGGGTACCACTGGTCATTAGTTTTTCCTTAATCACAAGCTGCGCATGGTCTTTTAAGTCTCCTTTGGTAACCCGTTTCGTAGAGTCAACCCCTTCAATCTGCACCGTCTCCATTTCAAGGTAACTGTCCTCTTCTAGGTGAACAACCGTAATTGGATTTAAAACCCGTTGACCGGTTCCACTGCCTTCTCCGTAATGTTTTTCCACATAACGGACTTTAGCCCCTTTTCCGACATGAAAGGTGTGAATGCCATCGTGCTGAGAAAGATGGGTCCCATCGTTATGAATCCCGCATCCTGCAACAATGTCTACATCAGCTCCCTCGCCAATGTAGAAGTCGTTGTATACAAGATCCATAAAACCACTTTTATCTACGACAACCGGAATATGAACAGTTTCACCTTTCGTTCCAGGTTTGACATAAATTTCAATCCCGACTCCTTTTTCTTTCGGCTTTATTTCAATATTAGGTGTGCTCACTCTACCCACACTTTGTCCATCTATGCGGATATTGTAAGCTCCTGCTGGGGTTCCAGTTAGACCGGCAATTGTTTGAAGCATATTATCAATTGCGGAAGGAAGTTCATCATATACTGAATTTTTCATTATTAAACCCTCGCTTTGTAAAATTTACAGGTTTCAGAATTGGTTAGCAATTCCGGCAAAATATCATCTTTCGAACCAGATGCTGTAATTTCACCGTTTGAAATGACGACGATTTTATCGGCGATTGCCAGAATTCGTTCCTGATGAGAAATGATCATAACTGCCCCGTGTTTCAAATCTCTGATACGTTCAAATACACGAATTAGGTTGTTAAAACTCCAAAGATCAATACCGGCTTCCGGTTCATCAAATAAAGAAAGCTCTACTCCACGGGCCATTAACATTGCAATTTCAATCCGTTTAAGTTCTCCGCCGGAAAGACTGGCATTAATTTCTCGGTTAATATAGTCTGCCGCGCAAAGTCCCACTTCGGAAAGATATCCGCACAGTTCTTCCGTGTTCATTTCTTTATGAGTGGCAAGACGTAAAAGATCCTTTACGGTTAGGCCTTTAAAACGTACCGGCTGCTGAAATGCAAACCCAATTCCAAGCTGTGCCCGTTCATGAATACCGAGATCTGTGATATCACTGCCCTTAAACAGGATTTTTCCACTAGTAGGTTTCTCGATCCCCATAATTATTTTGGCAAGAGTAGATTTTCCGCCGCCGTTAGGCCCTGTAATTACTACGAAACTATCGGTATCGACAGTAAGGTTTATATTTTTAAGAATTTCTTTTTCCTGCCGGTTTGATTCATCACCAACTGAAAATGAAATATTTCTTAACTCTAACATTTTTCATTCATCCCTTCCTTTTCCTGTACTAAAACACACGCTTTTTCTCTGCCCCCATACTGGCAGGGAAATGCACATACAGGCATATATTGTTTCATAACTTCCATAAAGTTAAGAATCGTCCTTTTTTCGTGTGGTTCCAAAGAACAAAGGTAATTTCTGATGTTATCAGAAGCAGCTTTGTGAAATTCGGCATGCGTTTTTCTGACTTTTTGACCGGCTTCTGTCAAACGGTAATATTTTTCCTTTTTATTTTTGGGATCCTGGTATTTTTCAATCAATCCTTTGTCTAGCAGTTTTCCGCTTATCTGTGTAATAGCGCTTTTGGTTACGTGGGATTTTTCGGAGAGCATACTGACATTAGAATCAGGGCTTTCATTGATCTTTTCTAAAAGATCAATCTCAGCGTGATATAGTATTTGACCTCCAGGATATTCTCGGGGCATTTTCTGCTCCGATATAATAGCAGTCATCATTTCAAAAAATTTACGGGCAATTTCACACTGCACACCAGTCCACCACTTTTCTTCTCTTGGTTAACTTTGTCCCCATTATAACGCCATAATAAAGTCTAGTCAAGTATTGTTTAGCAACTTAATAATAATTTTCGTTATAAGTATTGGTAGATTGTGTTCCAATAAATCGGTTACCATTCAATACAAAGTGAGATTGAATTCTTCGTTATCTATATAAAACTTTGAATAAAACTTTGAAATTAAACAGACTGTAGCAAGTAACCAGTGATATGTAAATTGAACTTCAAGGAGGATAAGAAAAAACTTTTAATCGATTTATTAAAAAGAAAATTTTTTAGCTTTTATATATGGATCATACATTAATAAAAACACCTGCTGAAAACGCGGATATAAAAATAAAATGCACCCCCACAAAGTGAGATGCATAATTTAGAAACAGCGATTCGCTGCTGGGAAGCATTGACAAAATAGATACCGTTATAAACGCGAGCGCTAAATCGTAATAAAAATAAAAGCCCCGAACGCGACTTGCGCGTCGAGGCTCTCGACTGGTATGCCCGATGCGATTCGAACGCACGACCTTCAGAGTCGGAGTCTGACACTCTATCCAGCTGAGCTACGGGCACGTAATTACATAGCTTTTATATTATAACATAAAAAAATAGAAATGCAAAGTTTTTTAAAAATTTTGATTCATTATTTTTTAAATATGCTGTAAAGTATAAATAAGCTATAAAAAGGTCATTTTATGGCAATTTTCTCTGTAATTATCCTCAAAAACAAAAAAAAGAGAAAAAAGGGCTTGACAAAAAGGGAAGGGAT